>CAYVSF010000254.1:0-5020 GCA_964453775.1 uncultured Bacteroidales bacterium | reverse complement strand
ATGCCGAAACTATGGCATTAGTTGCGGATGAATTTAATTATAAGGTGGAATTTGTAAGCGTGGACCTGCAGGAATCTATCAATATAGAAGAAGATGAAGAAGAGGATCTTCAGCCCCGCCCACCCATTGTTACCGTTATGGGACATGTGGACCATGGTAAAACATCTTTACTTGATCATATCCGCAGTGCGAATGTGATTGCCGGTGAGGCTGGAGGTATTACACAGCACATCGGTGCTTACAGTGTTCATCTTGAAAATAATTCTCAAATTACCTTCCTGGACACGCCGGGTCACGAAGCATTTACAGCAATGCGTGCTCGAGGAGCACAGGTAACCGATGTTGCAATTATCGTGGTGGCTGCTGATGATAATGTGATGCCCCAGACTGTGGAGGCCATTAATCATGCCAGTGCAGCAGGAGTACCAATTGTTTTTGCAATTAATAAGATTGATAAGCCCGGAGCAAGTCCAGAAAAAATTAAAGAAGAGTTGGCCAATATGAACTACCTCGTTGAGGATTGGGGTGGTAAGTACCAATCGCAGGATATTTCGGCCAAAAAGGGACAAAATATAGACGAGTTGCTTGAGAAAGTGCTTCTCGAAGCGGAATTGCTAGACCTGAAAGCCAATCCAGACAAGAAGGCCGTGGGAACAGTGGTAGAATCGGAGTTGGATAAAGGCCGTGGATACATTTCCACAGTTTTGATAGAGGCAGGTACTCTTCATATAGGTGATATAATGTTGGCGGGAAGCTACTACGGTCACGTGAAAGCCATGTACAATGAACGTGGTGCCCGAATTGAAGAAGCCGGCCCATCAACCCCGGTGCAGATTCTGGGATTAAACGGAGCGCCCCAGGCAGGTGATAAATTCAACCTGATGGAAAGGGACAAAGAAGCGAAAGAGATTGCCAATAAACGCGAGCAACTGCAACGTGAACAATCCATGCGTACACAGAAGCACATTACTCTGGATGAGATTGGTCGTCGTATCGCTATTGGAAACTTCCAGGAAATCAATATTGTCGTAAAAGGTGATGTGGATGGTTCTATTGAAGCACTTTCAGATTCACTTATTAAATTGAGTACAGAAGAAATCCAGGTAAATATTATTCACAAAGGAGTTGGACAGATTTCGGAAACAGATGTTCTGCTGGCAGCAGCATCTAACGCAATTATCATTGGTTTCCAGGTGAGACCTTCTGTAAATGCCAGAAAACTGGCAGAAAAGGAAGAAATCGACATCCGCCTTTATTCCATTATCTACGATGCCATTAACAATCTGAAAGATGCGATGGAAGGAATGCTTTCACCCGATATCAAAGAAGATATTATTGGAACAGCAGAAATCCTGGAGACCTTCAAAATCAAAAAAGTGGGTACTGTAGCAGGTTGTATGGTACAGGAAGGCAAAATTCAGCGCGATGCCAAGGTTCGTGTTATCCGTGAAGGTATTGTTATTTATACCGGTGAACTTGGTTCATTGAAGCGATTCAAGGACGATGCAAAAGAAGCGGTTACGGGACAGGAGTGCGGCCTGAATATCGAAAACTTTAATGATATTAAAGTGGGCGATATGGTTGAAGCCTTCAAAGAAATCGAAATCAAGAAAAAACTATAAGGCATAAATTAAAAAAACCCGGAAATAACTTCCGGGTTTTTTTCTTGCGTAGTTTCTTTTAAGCGTCAAGCAATTCTTTGTACTTTTCTGGTGCAAGTAATTCATCTGCTTGTGATGCGTCTGTTAATTTAATCTTAATCAACCAGCCGTCTCCATAAGGATCCTTATTTACTACCTCGGGAGTGTCTTCAAGCTTTTCATTTACTTCAAGTACCTCTCCTGCCACAGGCATAAACATATCAGAAACAGTTTTTACCGCTTCGATTGTTCCAAATACTTCCTCTTTATCCAACTCTTCTCCTTCAGTTTCAATTTCGATAAAAACAACATCTCCGAGTTCGCCCTGAGCGTAATCAGTAATCCCTACATATGCTTCCTCACCTTCAACACGAATCCATTCGTGATCTTTTGTGTAACGTAAGTTTTCTGGAATGTTCATAACGTATAATTTTATATAGTTTAATCTGAAATAGATAATTTAATCCAAGCCAAAATTAAGGAATATTTTGTAAAAGCAAACTATTGAGCGAGTGTAAATCTAAAACTAAATCCAAAATTTATATTGGAGGTTGGGTAACTCAATTGAACATAAGGCTCATTGATATTCTGATCATAGAACAAACGTACGGTAAAACGGTTACTAAGCATATAGTCGGCAGAAACACCAATAACGATGGCTTTTTGTCCTGCGGTGACATCATCAATATCCTCCGCTATTTTTCTTAGAATAGTAAGGTTCTCTCTTAGGGTAAAACTACCACGAACATTTAAATCACTCTTGAAATTATTCTGCCCGCCACCAAAATCAAAAATCAGGTTAAAATCGTCAAAGCGGTAGCCCATGCTTACACTATACTCATCGGTATGCATTTCAGAAAGCTGATTGTTGGCAAAACTTAACATCAGGTTTCTCGATTTCTTCATTTCCAGACGGGCAGTTAGGTTATTCTTCAAGGTGATATCCAAATTAATGAGAGGTGCAAACTGTTCAGTTAAGCTTACCGAATTTATTTCATTTTCCGGAATGAAATTATTTTGCATATCCCTAACGTAACTAAACCCATCCCCTAATTCATTGTAATCCTGATGATTGATAAATGAGCCTACTGAATAGTTTGATCGGTAAGCATGGCTCATAGAAATATTCTTCACAAAATCCTTTATGAAAGGTAAATTCTTCAAACCATCATAGGTAATCCTCCAGTTGGGCAAAGGAAAGGTTGGGAAACTGGTTAATCCTACTTTATTCTCAGATTCCAAACCATATGCCGAAAGGAATGCGGGAATCAGTACTTCTTGCGAAAGGGGGCCGTAGCCATCATAGTATGCACCTTCCTGAGCATTGGGATCATATCCTTCATCAGAATTTGGGATCCTTTGATCGGCTAAGCGCTCAGATATTACTTGCCTGTTGGTTTTAAATTTGTCAAAAGCTTCTGAATAATAATCATTATCTTTTGTAGGAGATTCAAAAATTGTTTTTACCCCGATGAATGTCATGGAAAAATTACCCGAAAGCAGCAAGTTATAAGGATCACTGCCATATAATGCAGGCAAATAATATTCACTTCTATTTTCCGACATGGTCCTGTTGGCATTCAGATCGATCTTAATTCCCGGTAGCGGTTCCAGTGTTGCTCTTGCTGTAAGATTTTGGTTATAGGTCATCAGGTAAGGCATGTTCAAGGTAGTATCCTTTGTCATGTACCCCTTTAAAATCATTTCCTGGGCAAAGTTTTCATCCTGCCAACCCATAACGAAAGGTAGTCCAGGTGCCCAACCTATCGATGAATTCATCCCCATTACCTGGGTGGAAGGTGTATATCCGGGAAGGGTGGTTCCCTCTGTTTGTCCGTAGGTCAACGATACATTTCTTGCAGACATTAAAAGTCGTAAGGTTCCATCGGCAATAATCTTTAATATATTCAACCGCTTTTCAACCTGGGCGGTGACTACAATCCTTGCATCATCCAAATCATTAGGTGTCTCAATACTGATTTTCCTCTTGCTATCCACCTCCCATTCCACTTCAACACTAGTACCGTCTTGATCAAAGAGCTCCACATTCTTAATATTCTCTGTTCCTAGATTATGATAAATACTCTTGGAACGACCGGATCTTAGTAACAACTCGGGTTCTTCATATTGAATATCCTCGTATTCTGTCTTTCTGGATCCACGCCCAAATTGCTGATTTACCCTTTTCAAATATCCTGATTTATTATATAAACTGTTAAAATTCAACTGGCTCGTAATCTGGGCTGTGTTTGAATTTCTTAGGGTATTCCCCAAATCTCTGTCATTTTTCAATTGAGGTCCTGCGTCCCAATTATACGTGGCTGTATAAACAGCATTCGCATTTACCCAGTCCAGTAAGGGTAATTTATTAATAGGAACCCGGTAGTTGGCTTTTAAAATGTGATTGTACTGTGTATTACGTCCAAAATCTTGAATATTTTGCCATACAGAGTCTTTCCATACTTCATATCCATTCGGATCTTTGTTTTTATTTACCATTCCAACAGGTTCATCAATCCGTGCAATATTGGTTGCCTGGAAATCAAGCTTAAGCGATTTGGTTAAATCATACTTCAAACTGTAATCACGGTTCCAGGTAAAATCTTTACTAAAGGTGGGTTCTATAATTATACCCGGATTGTTAATATTCCTTGTTTTAATGGCATTATAACGTCTGTTGAGGTTGGTCGTAAATGAAAAGCTGCTGGGTTGATAGTAAAAATTAAAATCGCGAATCAATCGCAATGCTTTGGAATTAAGACCTTGTGCCCGGCGGAATGGCATTATGTTTTTCGGTCGTGTATTGTAAACATAACTCAATCCACCTCTGTAGTTCTTCTGCACCTGGTATTCTGTATTGATATTCCTAGAATAGAGCTCATTATATGCATAGCTTACCGCAAAATTCGCTGGGCTGTAAAACTTGGGCTCATTATTGGTTTTATTGATCTTTACGTTGGTAAAATTAAGGCTTTTTCTACGGGTATAATCCTGTGCAATATTCTTTATGGAATCTCTTTCCTGCTCACTTCCTGCATTATCCAATGCCACCTCCAAAGGAACATCCGGATCCAGTGGATTGTACTGCGGATTAATAAAACCCTCGCTATAACCTGCATACATAGGAATGCTCACCTTTGCCTTTTCGGGGAAAAATTTCCCAAGATTCAAATTCGTTGAAATATCGTATGCATATACCTGCTCTTTGCTTCTTTCATTCACCTTTTTCTCGATACTTCCAAACCCGGGCGTACTGGTATTACCGGCTACTGTCAGGGTACCAAAATCAGCCAGTCGGGCCGAAATCCTCGCTTTTGCAGCCCAACCTCCTTCTTCTCTAAAATCAGAGAGGCGCAATTCGTTTAACCAAATTTCTCCTG
>CAYVSF010000253.1:0-5022 GCA_964453775.1 uncultured Bacteroidales bacterium | reverse complement strand
TACCCATGAGGCGGCTTCCAATCTTGATTTGGAGAATGTCTATTATCCCCCACAGACAGATACCGTTTGGGTGCGCACACATAAGAATATTGAGGACGCCCAATCCACGCTTTATGGGGTACAAACAAATATTAATTACAGGAATATCATTGAGTCGGTGAAACTGAATATGGAAATCAACCTCACATTGGCACGTCAAAGCGAGAAGTTGCCCGAAGTAGGGGCCATTATTGGTAGCTTTAATTTTATGCCAAAGCATCTGGGGCAGCTTAATCTTTCGTTTGAACCTACAGACAGAGTTTATGTGCGCTTTGAGAATGTTTGGATGAGTAAATGGCTAAGGGTATTGATTCCCATTGAAGAAATCTATGATGAGCCCTATAAGAGTGTAGATGGTTATTATACCCTTGATGGGTTAATTAGTTTTCGCCTGAGTAATAATCTGCACATTTATCTAAAGGTGCAAAATGTGTTTGATGAAAAATACGGGGGCATAGCAGCTACCGGCAGCAATTTTGATTTACCTTTTAATCCGCAACAAGGAACTACGACACGCTTTGGACTAACCTATAATTTTAATTGATAATTGGTGACACGGTTACAACTGAAATATAGCACTCTTTTTGGCATTATATGTGTCTTATTACTATTTGCTCCAGTGCGTCTTATAGCGCAGAAGGCAGATAGCCTGGAAATGGCGTTTCAAATATCAAAGTCAGACCATAATAAGGCCGCTATTCTTACGGAGCTTGCATGGTTGAAATATGAAGAAAGGGATTACACCTGGAGTTTGCAGTATCTTAATGAGGCATTGCAATTTGCTCGTTTGTCCGGGAGTAGGGATATTCTGTCTGAATCCTGGTATTTACAGGGACAGATTTACCGGGAAAGGGATGAGCTTTCTCAGGCACTGGGAAGTTTGCTGCGTGCACGCAATCTTTTCGAAGAGTTAAAGGATAGTACAGCAATTGCTGAAGTGGATTTCCAGATAGGTGATATGTTTTGGGATATCAAAGCAACTGATAAAGCCTCTTCCTATTATGAACAAGGTCTTCCTTACCTAAACAAGAATAAGAATGAATATTGGTTGAGATTGAGAAAGCTAGCCCTGTTTTATCGCCATACCCATGATTATGATAAAGCCATAAAGATATATGCTGATTTAAGACAAAAGGCCTTGCAAAAAGAAAATTATGAAAGTGCCCTTCGCGATAATCATCAAATTGCCCAAATTATGAAGCTACGTGGTAATTTTGAGCAGGCGCTGAAGATCGATTCCGTAATTTTAAAACGCTTCCTGGCTCAGGAAGATTCAGCATTTATTTCCCAGGCATATAATAACCTGGCTTTTGATTTTTTTCATTCGGGAAGAAATATATTAGCCATTGAGAATTATAAAAAAGCCCTGAGTTTTGCAGGTGAACGCAAAGAAATGCCCAGGGTAACGCTACTTAGGAACCTGAGTATCGCATATCAGAATAGAGGAAATATCGATGAAGCATTGATGAAGTTGCGTGAGGCCTATCTTTTAGCTTTTGGCCGCAAAAGACAGCAGGGGGAAATTGCACATTTACTGGGGCTTGTGTTTTATCAAAAAAAGGATCTCTACAATGCAGGTTTATATGCGCAGGAGGCCATAAATTTGGCAAAAACTGTTGATGATCCCATTTTATTAAGGGATAGCTATGCATTGTATTCGAAAATACTAAAAGATGGGAATGATGCTATTCAGGCCCTTGATTATTACGAGAAGTACCTGCAAGTGAATGATTCAATACGTTTTCAGGAACAGGTGATCAGTCGGGAAAACCAGCGTGAGAAACTGGCACTGGAAAAGATGGAGAAGGAATTACAGTTGTCTATTGCCGGAGAAGAAGTTGAAAACCTGGCATTAAAACAGCTGAAACTTCAACAGGAGAAGCAGCAAAATGAATTGAAGTTATTGAGAAGGGAAAAAGAGCTTGAGCAATCGGAGAAGGAGCGAATACTTCAATCGCTTGAATTGACCAGGGAAAGACATGCTTCAGATTTAAGAGAGCAAGAGTTAAAACAATTGGAACAGGAGAAGGCAATCCAGGATTTACAACTAAAACAGAAAGAGGCGGAGGAAAAAGAACGGCAAAAAGAAATTGCCCTACTACAATCGGAGAAGGAACGTCAACAGCTGGAGATTGAAAAACAAGCGGAAGCCCAAAAACGGCAACGTATTACAATAGCCCTGTTTGCACTTATCATTGTTTTGGTGTTGAGTGGTTTCATATACGCACGAAAGCAAAATCAGGTACTGAAAAAGCAGAAGCGGGAAATTGAAGAGAAAAGTGATGAAATCATGAGCCAAAATGAGGAAATCATGACGCAAAAGGAGCTCATTGAGGTAAAAAATGAAGAGATAACCGATAGTATTCAATATGCAAGCAGAATTCAGGAAGCTGTTTTGCCTGCACTGGATGTGCTGAAAGAGAAACTTCCGAAGCACTTTGTATTTTATGGGCCCAAGGACATTGTAAGTGGTGATTTTTACTGGGCAGGTGAGGCAAAAGGGCATACTGTTTTGGCTGCTGTTGATTGCACCGGGCATGGTGTTCCCGGAGCTTTTATGAGCATGTTGGGAATTAGTTTTTTAAATGAGATTGTAGTTCGGGAGGAGCAACTTGATGCTGCAGCTATTTTGGAGCGTCTTCGTTCGGAGGTAGTGGCAGCTTTAAAGCAGAGAGGGAAAGAAGGAGAGGCCCAGGATGGAATGGATATGGCGCTTTGCATTGTTTCTCCGGAAAAGAAGAAGTTGCAATTTGCCGGTGCGAATAACCCGCTATACAGGATACGAAACGGAGCGTTGGAAAAAATCAACGCCGACCGTATGCCGGTTGGGTTCCATCATAAAATAGAGGTTCCTTTCAAAGCGGTTACGCTGAATGTGAATAAGGGAGATTGTTTTTATATTTTTTCTGATGGCTATGCCGATCAATTTGGCGGACCCCATAAGAAAAAAATGAAATACAGAAATTTTCAGAAACTGCTTTTGGGATTGCATTCGGAAAATATGCCGGAACAGGGGGAGAAACTGAAGAAGGAATTTGAGAAGTGGAAGGGCGATATGGAGCAAATTGATGACGTTTTGGTTATCGGTTTTCGTCCCATTTGATACCTTATTTCTTTTCAGAAAGGTACTTCTTTAGCTTTTCCACATCCTGTTTGAGGGAGGCAACTGTTTGGGTAAGGTTCTCCCGGGGCACTTCCGGATGCGGGATTTCATTGCTGATAAAATGTTTGAATTTCCAGATTTCTTTTATTTCTTCTATTCCTATCTCATAAGGTTCGTAAAGCGGATTAAGGGAGGAAAGAATGAGTTTTTGCTTTTCTTTAAGTTGATTTACTACCTGCTTGAATACGATTCCCTGTTCGATGGTAAGAATGATGCAAAGCTCATCCTTTTTAATTTGCGACCAGTCCATGAGGTATTCGCCTGTTACCCATGCTCCATCCGGAATGGGAAGCATGGAATCTCCATTGATCTGGAAGGTTCTGTATTTTTTGTCCTGCGATAGAAAGGGAAGCTTAAAGACAGGAAGGGCGCTGATATATTCCGGATCTGCAAATCCTCTTTGGTAACCTGCTTTTGCTTTCTCCGGTACCAGCTCAATATTATCCTTATTGTCGCTATCGATGGTGGTGGCCAGTACGCGCATTTTACTTCCTTTGATATACACATCATACCCCCGTTCTAACTGCGATAGCTGGCTTTCTGACAGGCTGGTGAGGTCCACTTTGATAAGGCTGTCTGCTGCTACCTGGTAATATTCAGAAAAAGCAATTAGGGTTTTAAGGCCCGGTTCTGCGATGGCATTTTCATAGCCGCTTAAGGTAGAACGTTTCATCCCCAGGGTATGCGCTGCCTCTTCCTGTGTACGACCTTTTCGCCTGCGAAGCAACTTGATATTTTTATCAAATACAGCCATGAATTATGGGAGTTTTTAAATAAAATGATTAAATTATAATCGTAAAAATGATTAATAATTAATCAAAAATACAATTTTTTACTTAAAATCAAAAGGTTTAGGGTGTTTTTATGGAAAGAAATGTGGTTCATTTGGATTTGGATACCTTTTTTGTATCGGTTGAACGTTTGCAGAACGATCGTTTAAAGGAGAAACCGGTTATTATTGGCGGGCTTTCCGATCGTGGTGTGGTGGCCAGTTGCAGTTATGAGGCACGACGTTTTGGGGTGCACTCTGCCATGCCCATGAAAATGGCACGACAGCTTTGCAGTGAAGCTGTTTTTATTCGGGGTGATTTGGATTTGTACAGTCGTTATTCTTCCATGGTAACGGATATTATTGCCGAACAGGCTCCGGTTTATGAATAGGCTTCGGTAGATGAGCATTATATCGATCTCACTGGCATGGAGCGTTTTTTTGGAAGTTTAAAATGGACGCATGAGCTTCGGAATTCTATAATAAAGCATAGCGGACTTCCTATCTCTTTTGGTTTATCGGTGAATAAAACGGTGTCGAAAATTGCAACAGGAGAGGCCAAACCTAATGGTGAACTGCAGGTTCCCAGGGATGGCGTACAGCCTTTTTTATTTCCGCTCTCCATTCGAAAGATTCCTATGCTGGGGCCAAAAACGTATAAAACCCTGCGTTCAATGGGGATTGCCCGGATAGAAACCTTGAGCCGTATTCCGGTAGAGATGATGCAGAGTATGATGGGGAAAAACGGGGTGGTGTTATGGAAACGCGCCCATGGTATTGATAATACTCCTGTTAAACCTTACTCCGAGCGAAAATCGATGAGTGCTGAGCGTACTTTTGCAAGCGATACCACTGACATAAAAATGCTGGAAGCATGGCTTACGAGCCTTGCCGAGAAACTGGCGTTCCAGTTGCGACAACAGGAGCTGCTCACAGCTTGTGTGACTGTAAAGATTAAGTATGCCAACTTTGATACCCATACCTTGCAAAAGCGCATCCCTTACACTTGCTTTGATCATGTTTTGCTGGGTGTGGCCCGGGAACTTTTTAG
>CAYVSF010000252.1:0-5077 GCA_964453775.1 uncultured Bacteroidales bacterium | reverse complement strand
TTTACTTCAGCGCCTTACCTCGATAAGGATAATCGCCGAGGCCTGGGGTTTGATAAACCACAAATGGACCCGGAAAAAACCGGTCCAACCTGCAACTGTGTTTCGGCAAAAAGCTATGGTCATACCGGTTTTACGGGAACAATGGTTTGGGCCGATCCAGAAGACAAACTTCTTTATGTTTTTTTATCGAACCGTGTCCATCCTGATCAGGATAATGGAGGTTTGGTGGAAATGAACATACGAACTGAAATTCAACGTTTTATTCATGAAGCAAGACTTGATTCTTTGAATTGATGGGACTTTAAACTATAAAATGATTCATTGGCGGCATCTTTTTACGGTTTTTTAAGAAAAAAGATGCCGTTTTTTTATGTTAAAGAACAATAGTTTAAGGCGAAAAAATTGGATTAAATTATTAGTCAATCTTACGGATAATAAATACTTTTGCAAAAACAATTTAGCAATGCACCAGACGAGGTTTAAGAAATTCATTTTTTTATTTTTAGATACAATTGCAAGTTCCCGCAAATTGTAAGAAATTGCATTTGAGATAAAATATAATGAGTTTTTAAACAGTATAGATAATACTACAAGAAATGGGGGTTGCCGAAGCTTTAAAAAGAGGAAATTAATTAATACAACATACATTGAATCTTAAACAATACTAAAATCTTATTCGGATGAAACCATCACATATTGAGCACATTGGAATCGCAGTTAAAAATCTGGATGAATCCATTAAATTTTACGAGGAAGTACTGGGACTAAAATGCTACAACATTGAGGAAGTAGCTGATCAGAAAGTAAAAACAGCCTTCTTTAAAGTAGGTGATACAAAGATTGAATTACTAGAATCTACCGATCCCGAAGGACCAATTGGTAAATATGTTGAGAAAAAGGGAGAGGGAATTCACCATATTGCCTTTGCTGTAGACAAAATTGAAGAGAAGTTGAAGAAAGCGGAAGAGCACGGTGTTAGATTGATTGATAAAGAACCCAGGAAAGGTGCCGAAGGTTTGGATATTGGTTTTTTACATCCAAAATCAACATTTGGTGTACTTACAGAGCTTTGCGAAGATAAAAACAAATAATATATCCTGAAAACCTTATAATCTCAACAATAAGAAATGAGCAAACAAGATAAAATTAAGGAATTAATTGATAAGAGAAATCAAGCAAAGCTTGGTGGTGGTGAGGATAAAATTGCATCCCAGCACAAAAAGGGTAAGCTAACTGCTCGTGAAAGGATTGAAATCCTTCTGGATGAGGGCAGCTTTGAAGAGTTTGATATGTTTGTAACACACCGGTGTACCAATTTTGGTATGGAGAAGAAAAAAATAATGGGCGACGGTGTTGTTACAGGAACAGGAACCATAGACGGGCGCGTAGTATTTGTCTATGCACAGGATTTTACTGTTTTTGGAGGGTCTCTTTCGGAGACTTTCGCGCAGAAGATCTGTAAAGTAATGGACATGGCCATGAAAGTGGGAGCACCTGTAATTGGAATTAACGATAGTGGTGGCGCAAGAATTCAAGAAGGTGTGACCAGTCTTGCCGGATATGCAGAAATTTTCCAGCGGAATATTGATGCTTCTGGCGTTATTCCTCAAATTTCAGCCATTTTTGGACCCTGTGCAGGTGGTGCTGTCTACTCACCGGCCCTTACAGATTTCATTATGATGACGGAAAACACCAGTTATATGTTCGTTACAGGTCCCAAAGTGGTGAAGACCGTAACCGGTGAAGATATTTCTGTCGAAGATTTAGGTGGAGCACAGGTACATGCCTCAAAATCAGGAGTTTCGCATTTTCAATTGGAAGATGAAGAAGAAGGATTGCTACTCATTAGAAAACTGGTGAGTTATTTGCCTTCAAATAATCTGGAGGAACCACCAGTGATGGAATGCACAGATCCTATTGATCGCCTGGATGATCAACTGAATGAAATTATACCGGAAAATCCCAACCAACCTTACGATGTAAAAGAGATTATTTATTCCATGGCCGATTTGGGAGAATTCCTGGAAATCCACCGGCATTATGCCAAAAATATCGTAATTGGATTTGCCCGTTTCGATGGCCGTCCGGTAGGTATTGTGGCTAATCAGCCCAATTTCCTTGCAGGTGTTCTTGATATTGATGCTTCAAGAAAGGCCTCACGTTTTGTAAGATTCTGTGATGCTTTTAACATTCCCATTGTTACCCTTGTTGATGTGCCCGGATTTCTACCCGGAAGTAACCAGGAATACGGCGGAATTATTATTCACGGTGCTAAGTTGATGTTTGCTTATGGCGAAGCAACCGTTCCTAAAATTACTGTAACCTTGAGAAAATCCTATGGCGGAGCACACGATGTAATGAGTTCCAAGCAGCTTCGTGGAGATATTAACTATGCCTGGCCTTCTGCTGAAATTGCAGTGATGGGAGCAAAAGGTGCTGTAGAGGTATTGCATGGAAGAGAATTGAAGAAAATTGAGGACGAAGAAGAAAGGGCCCAATTTATTGCGAAAAAAGAGGAGGAATACAAAGAGAAATTTGCTAATCCTTATCAGGCCGCAAGCATGGGATACATTGATGATGTAATTGAACCACGGAATTCAAGATTTAGAATTATCCGTGCACTCGAAATGCTTGAGACGAAAAAGGATAAAAATCCTCCGAAAAAACATAGTAACATCCCATTATAAAGAAATGCACATGTTAATAATGAATTCTATATTGTTATCAGCTGTTTCAGGTCAGGGACTTACAATTGCACTTGTGGGGTGGCTAATTATATTTGCCGCTTTGGTATTGCTGGTTTTTATTTTTACGCAGCTGCCAAAGTTAATTTACTATAAAACCCGCAAAAAGCTGAAAAAGAACTCTAAAACACCTGTCATCTCTGAAGATGACCTTCATATCTCGGGAGATGCAAGTGCTGCAATTGCAATGTCTCTGCATCTGTATTTTAGCGATATCCATGACCAGGAGAGTAATATCATACAAATTAAACGCGTGAGTAAAAGATATTCTCCCTGGAGTTCAAAAATTTATGGTTTAAGACAATGGCCAAGTAACAATTAATATCCAATGAAGAAATTTAAATTTAAAATAAGAGGAAACGACTACGACGTGGAAATCAAAGATTTTGAAGACAATATTGCCACGGTCGAAGTAAATGGTACCAGCTACGAAGTAGAAGTGGAAAAGAAAGAAGCTAAATCTTCGAAAACCCCAACTCTGGTTCGTTCAAAAGTTCCGGTGGAGAGAAAGGAGAGTAAAATCAAAAAATCGGTTTCCAGCCGCGCTATTTCGGTTAAAGCTCCATTGCCCGGAAATATCTTTAAAATCGTGAAAAACGAAGGAGATGAAGTGAAGAAAGGTGAGACCATCCTTATTATGGAAGCAATGAAAATGGAAAACAATGTGATGGCGGAAAAAGATGGAAAGATTACGAAACTTCTTGTGAAAGAGGGAGATAATGTTCTTCAAAATGATACCCTCGCTGAAATTGAATAAATGAACGTATCCGGAAAATGTTGACTAAAATGATAAAAAAACTTACTTTATTCATCTGCGTTTTATTCACCGGTTTTAGCCTTTTGGCTCAAACTTCTGCCGAAGAGTTTCATTCTAACCTCACAAAAGGCAAATGGATTACCAAAACCGGGGGTTATGTTCTTACAGAACAAAATCCGGAAACAGTAGAACGCTATAAAACTTACATCTTCAACAAAGATAACACCTTTGTGATGGACTCTTCGAAGGTAAAATACAGAGGTGAATATCATATTCAGGGCGAAGAGATAATTTTTTCTTTTGACAATCTTGATATGGCCGACAGGCATGGAACTATTGGAACAAAGGGAAAGTTAAAGATTGGTGGAGAAAAATATACAAACTATCCGGGAGCAATTGCCGGATTGCTTAATTTTTACGAGTTCTCCGGTTTTGCCAATATTACATTTGGGCATTTGATTATGTTATTCGTAGGTGCCTTCTTTATTTTTCTGGCCATTCGGTATAATTATGAACCCTTATTGCTGATTCCTATCGGTTTCGGAATTCTTATCGGAAATATCCCTTTCTTCCAGGCTCTGGGTTTCAATCTGAAACTTGGAATCTATGAGGAAGGCAGTGTAATGAACTATTTGTACTTTGGTGTAAGACAGGGAATCTATCCCCCACTTATTTTCCTGGGAATTGGTGCGATGACAGATTTCTCATCCTTAATTTCCAATCCGAAATTAATGCTTTTGGGTGCCGCAGCTCAAATAGGTATTTTCCTTACATTCCTTGGAGCACTCTACCTTGGATTCGCTCCTGCTGAGGCTGGTGCAATAGGTATTATTGGTGGAGCAGACGGTCCGACTGCCATATTTTTGTCCTCTAAATTGTCCCCTCATCTCATAGGTCCTATTGCTATTGCAGCCTATTCCTATATGGCGCTTGTACCTGTTATACAGCCGCCTTTCATGCGCATGCTGATCTCCAAAAAAGAACGTAAAATCAGGATGAAACCTCCAAGATCGGTTTCCAAACTGGAGAAAATACTATTCCCCATTATTGGGATGTTGCTAACAGCATACATCTCACCCAGTTCGCTTCCATTGCTTGGAATGTTGTTCTTTGGAAATCTATTGAAAGAATCAACAGTAACAAGGAGACTTGCCGAAACAGCCCGGAATTCACTGATTGATATTGTAACCATATTGCTTGGACTTACCGTTGGTGCTTCTACGCAAGCAGATGTATTCCTTACTCCACAATCACTTATGATATTTGGACTTGGTGCCCTTTCATTCATGGTGGCTACCACCGGTGGTCTCATTTTTGCGAAAGTGATGAACCTTTTCCTCCGTGGTGAAAATAAAATCAATCCGCTTATCGGTGCGGCCGGAGTTTCCGCTGTTCCCGATAGTGCAAGGGTAGTGCAGCACGAAGGACTAAAGGCAGATCCTACAAACCACTTGTTGATGCACGCCATGGCTCCAAATGTTTCCGGAGTTATCGGTTCGGCAGTTGGTGCAGGTATCTTGCTAAGTTTCTTGATGTAAAACAAGATATTACTACTATGAAGAGCGGTGTTTTCATC
>CAYVSF010000251.1:0-5089 GCA_964453775.1 uncultured Bacteroidales bacterium | reverse complement strand
AAGGGGCACAAAGGTATCTTTATCCCGCAATTGAAGTTGATCGCCCATTTTCAAACGCAATGCACTCAGTGCCGACAAAGTTTGGTTCTTATCACCAGCAAGAATGAGCAATAAATCTCCTTTTTCAGCATTCATCGTTTCCATCCATGACTTATAATCTTCTTCACCAAAAAATTTATCAACAGAAGATTTAAAACTACCATCTTCATTGCATTTTACATAAACCAATCCTTTAGCGCCAACCTGCGGTTTTTGAACAAACTTTGTTAAGGCATCCAGCTGTTTCCGCGAATATCCTGCACTTTTTTTAGCGCAAATACCACCAATATATTCTACAGCATCAAACACTTTAAATCCTTTACCCTGGGCCAGCCCGGTTATTTCTGCTATTCGCATATCAAACCGAAGATCCGGTTTGTCCGTGCCGTAATATCGCATAGCATCATCATAGCTAAGCCTGGGGAAGTCCTGTTCAAATACTTTCCCTTTAACCTCTTTAAAAAGATATTTCGCCAATCCTTCAAAAGTATTAAGCACGTCGTCTTGCTCTACGAAAGTCATTTCGCAATCCACCTGCGTAAACTCAGGTTGGCGATCAGCTCTTAAGTCTTCATCCCGGAAACACTTAACAATTTGAAAATACCTATCATAACCTGCTATCATCAGTAATTGCTTGAAAGTTTGAGGGGATTGCGGCAGGGCATAAAATTCACCCTGATTCATCCTGGAAGGCACGATAAAATCGCGAGCTCCCTCCGGTGTTGATTTAATTAAATAAGGTGTTTCCACCTCCATAAATTCTTCCCCATCCAAATATTTGCGAATTTCCTGGCCCATTCTATGCCTCAATTCAAGGTTTTCTCTAACAGGCTTCCTGCGTAAATCAAGATAGCGGTATTTCATCCGAAGATCTTCACCACCGTCAGTATTTTCTTCAATTGTAAAGGGTGGTATTTCTGATCGGTTTAATATTTTTAATTCGTTTACAATTATTTCGATATCTCCAGTAGGCATATTAGGATTCTTGCTGCTTCTTTCAACTACCTTCCCTTTTACCTGTATAACATACTCTCGTCCCAGTTCCTCCAATTTTTTCCGAATTTCATCCTGGGTATCCTCTCCAAAAACCAGTTGTGTCAAACCATAACGATCACGAAGGGTAATAAAAGTCATCCCTCCCAAATTCCGAATAGTTTGAATCCAACCACTCAGCATAACCTCTTCGTTTACATGCTGAATACGCAATTCTCCACAAGAATGGGTTCTGTACATAATTCTGTATATTTTGTATTTTTACTACAACTTGCGAAAATATGAAGTTTTTTTAAATAAAACTTTTATTTTGCAGATTAATTCCCAAAGCAAACCGGCCAAAATAAATTGCAATGAAAGATATATATAGCGATGAATATTTTATGAAAGAAGCCCTTAAAGAAGCTAAAAAAGCTTTTGAAAAAAATGAAGTTCCCATCGGAGCCGTAATCGTGTACAAGAATATCATCATTGCAAGAGCACACAACCTGACAGAAACCCTGCAAGATGTTACCGCACATGCCGAAATGCAAGCGTTTACAGCTGCTTCAAACTATATTGGAGCCAAATACCTTAAAGAATGCACCTTATATGTAACTGTAGAGCCATGCACGATGTGTGCCGGAGCAGCTTTTTGGACTCAAATCCCCAGGATTGTATACGGAGCAACCGATAATAAGCGGGGTTTCATGCAAGCCAATCCTTACATTCCGCATCCCAAAACAACCATTACAAATGGCGTTTTAGAAGAAGAATGCGGAGATTTATTGATTGATTTCTTCCAAAAAAAACGATAAACCAAACATCTACAATCCTAGATATAACAATACTTTAATGAGTGTTACATCCTGGAAGGTGATATGAATCACCATTGAATGGCGGCTATTATCACCGCTAATTACTTCGCTATTAATTTTTTAATTCCCACTTTTGCCGCCATAATTAAACAACAACAAACCATGAAAAAAGGAGTATTAATAATTATGATGATGGTGCTTATGGCAGGTTTCGCCAAAGCACAGATGGAAGTAGATCAGGCAAAAGCCAAATTTATCTACAACTTCACAAAATTCTTCGACTGGCCACAAAATGAACGTAGCGGCAACTTTATTATAGGTGTTGTAGGTTCTAACAAAGTTTATGATGAACTGAGAAATATTACTTCAGGGAAAAGAGTGGTAACCCAGGATATTACAGTAAAAAGATTCCGCAATTATGATGAGATTGAGAAATGTCATGTGTTATTTGTTTCCACTTATAAAGATGATATAATCGCTACTGCCCACAAAAAGACAGGACATTATACCTTGATTATCAGCGATGCATCGAACAGCCTGAACAAAGGGGCAGCCTTAAACCTTTTCCTTGACGGAGAGCGTTTAAAATACAAGTTTGAAGATAGCAATGCTTTAAAAATGGGACTCAAATTCCATAGTAAAATTAAAGAAATGGCCAGCAATTAATTCGTAAGAATTGCTTTTTACAAAGCTTTAGTGATGAAAGGAATAAAATTAAGTATTACGGGTAAGCTGACCATGGGTTTTGGTATTTTACTGTTGGCGTTTATTGTCAATGCAGTCATAACAGTAAAATCATCCATAGAAAACCGGAATCAGAACGAAGCAATCTCTGAACTATACAATCCTTCAGCCGAGGCTCTGCAAAAATTAAGACAGAACATGGTCGATTCAAAAATGCTCATTAAAAATTGGGTATTTATAGAAAAGCAGAGCAATACGGATGACAAAAACCGATTGGTAAAATTACATGAAGAATCTATACCTGCTTTAAATCAGAAATTAAAGAATCTTTCAAAACAGTGGACAACAGATCAGCAGGAAAAGCTCGACTCTACGCTAACCATGATTAATGGAGAGCTAACACCACTGCACAAAGAGGTAATGCAAAAGTTAAACAGTTTTGAAAGCTATGATGATTTAATGGTAATTTTTGATGTAACACCATTAGTGGAAGCAGATGGAAAAATTATAAAGCTTAGCGATAAAATTATTGCACAACTGGATGAGATGATTGAGGAACATGCCCAATTGGCGCGAGAGGCTGGTGAAGAAATGCATGCGAGTTTCGAAAACTTTCCCAGGATAGTTCTTTTGCTTACACTAATTATCGCAGCGATAGCCATTTTGGCTTCTGTAGTAACAGTACGTTCTATAGTAATTCCTGTGAAGAAGGGTGTTGATTTTGCAAAAGCAATTGAAAGCGGTGATCTTACGGCAGAGGTAGAAATTAAGCAGGACGATGAAATTGGACATCTTGCCAAGTCACTGAAAAACATGGCCGGGAAACTTAACGAAATGGTTTCAGGTATCAACGAGGCAGCTGTCCAAATCAGAGGAATGAGCGATGAGATGAAAGATAAATCTCAGAGCCTTTCTGAGCGATCGAATACACAGGCAAGCTCTTCAGAAGAGCTGGCTTCATCGATGGAGGAAATGGCAGCCAATATTCAACAAAACTCTGATTATTCCAATGAAACAGAGAAAATTTCAAAGGGTGTTGCTCAAACCAGTAAGGATGTTGGTGTAGCAGCAAAAGAAAGCCTCAACGGTATCCACAAGATTGCTGAAAAAATTACCATTATAAATGACATAGCATTTCAAACAAACTTACTGGCTCTTAATGCTGCTGTAGAAGCAGCACGTGCAGGGGAACATGGAAAAGGATTTGCTGTTGTAGCTGCCGAAGTAAGAAAACTTGCTGAAAGAAGCAAAATAGCTGCAAGCGAGATTGAAGAGTTATCAAAATCGAGTGTTTCGGTAACTGAAAAAGCGCAACAAGAAATCACCAATATCGTTCCTGAAATCGAAAAAACAGCCAGTCTTGTTCAGGAAATTGCTGCTGCAAGTTTGGAACAAAACAATGGGGCCACGCAAGTGAACAATACTTTGCAAAACCTCAACCAGATTATGCAGGAAAATGCAGCAACCTTCCAGGATCTAACCAAAAACGCATTCAGTTTAAATGATCAGGCAGAGAGCCTGCAGGAAATGGTAAGTTATTTTAAGGTTAAAGGGTAGATCCTTTTTTCGGGTGTTTTTAACAGTCCTCTTGCACAATCCATGGCAAGGGGGCTGTTTTATTTTACAGGTTCCGGGTGAATGGTTGCATACATGTCCTCCTGCTTCAAAAGCTCATCTTCAATTTTTTCCAAAAGTCGATGCGCTTCTTTTAATGTCATTTCTTCCGGGAGAAACACATGAAAAGTCACTTCCAGATGATTCCCATAGCGATGCAGGTGAATGTGATGAACCTTCATATCCAGGCCTGCAACTTCATTGGCAATTGCTTTGATGCTTGTTTTTTCTTCTTCACTGGGTTTTGTTCCCAAAAGAGAATTCCCTGCATCTCGCAATATTTCGTAGGCTGCATAAAAAATTAAAATGGCAACTACTACTCCCAGAACGGCATCAATCCACCAAAAATAAGATCCCAGGAAAATCCCTAACAGTATGATTACTGATGAGATTGCATCGCTTCGATGATGCCACCCATCCGCTTTAAGTGATGTTGAGTTGATCTTTTTTCCTGTACGGATAGCAAACTGCGCCAAAGCTTCTTTAAGAATAATGGATACAATCGTAACAATAACAGCAATACGACCAAAATCTGCAGACTGCTTTTCTGACAATTTATGGTATGCCTCTACTAAAAAATTAAAAGCGATAATTGATAAAAGCACAGCAATTATAATTGAAGCTATCCACTCTGCTCTTCCATGACCAAATGGATGCTCTTTGTCAGCCGGTTTAGAAGAAATTTTCACCCCAACCAGGACAATGATTGAACTCAGTGAATCGGAAAGGGTATGCCAGGCATCTGCAAGAATGGCAATAGAGCCGGATACAATTCCTGCCCAATACTTCAATCCGAAGAGCAAAACATTCGTTGCAATTGACAGCCAACCTTCAATATAACCCAGTCTTTCTTTTTTCTTTCTGTTTCCTGACATCGCTACTGTTTGCTATTTCATTCCAAAATTAAAATATCATTCCTTCTTTTCAAAACACCCCTTAACCATAAAAACACATTTTTTAAT
>CAYVSF010000250.1:0-5107 GCA_964453775.1 uncultured Bacteroidales bacterium | reverse complement strand
TAAATTTTTCTTCAAATTCAGAGGGTTGAATAAAAGAGATTGCAGCTAAAATAACCGCTTCGTCTCTTAAAAAATCAGACCAATCCCCATCAGGCTTGTTCTCCAGATTATAGTATTTAATCAATTTCGACAAACCAAAAGAATACACCAGGTTATCGGTAAAGCTATGTTCATCAATGCTTATATAATCCTGGTCCAATTCCCTGGCATATCTACCATTCTGACTGCACCCCGTGAAATTAAAATAATTTACCGACTCTTTTTTTTCCATAGTTGTTTTAGCACTTCATTTTGAGCATTGCATTTCTACCGGGAACTTCCGGGCATGTTAGTAACCTCGGTACCTTCCATGAGGTAATAAGGATAAACAATGTTGTTTCTTTTATTGGTTTTCCGTATCCTGTATTCCAGGGAAATATCAAGGATTCCATCATAAAAGTTCTGCAAAGAAACGATCACTTCATCCAGAAATACCCGGGGTTCAAATTTCAATACAGCACTATGAATAATTTCTTTTGCCTGATTTACAATTCCCTCATCTATCGATTCGAAATTAAGAATGGAGAGGTCGCAGCCATATTCCGGTTGCACCACTCTTTCTCCCGGTCTTGTCGATAAAAGTATATACAAGCTTTCTTTAATATCCTGTTCTTCCGATACCAGGGTCACCGATTTGGTTTTTCTGTCGAATTCAGGGGGAAATTTCCAACCAATTCCTAAAAAAGTTCTCTTATGTTTCATACCGTTCATTCCTTTTCTTTGAAATCTTCCTATTTTTTATGGATATGCTACCCGCCAATAATTACCGTGGGACAACCAATGACAATAGAGCCGCCATGTGCTGTCGAATCCCCCATTCTTGCCGCGGGTTGTCCGCCTATCATCACAGTTGACGATCCTTTAACAATAGAATCGGGTGGTCCCACACAGGTAGCAGAATCTCCTACTCTGGCTGCAGGCATTCCACCAATCAGTACCGTGGGTTCTCCAGGTGGTAGGATTGTT
Organism: uncultured Bacteroidales bacterium; assembly: GCA_964453775.1. Classification (GTDB taxonomy): domain Bacteria; phylum Bacteroidota; class Bacteroidia; order Bacteroidales; family UBA12077; genus CAYVSF01. The sequence goes on along the minus strand of CAYVSF010000250.1, from coordinate 4,102 downwards.
CCCCCTACATGCGGTACAGGTGGCGTTCCCGGTGTTACCATGGGGCATGTATGCATATCCCCTACTCGTGCTGCTGATGACATAATATATTCCTTTTATTCTGATTAATTTATCATAACTACCCCGCCTTTAATGACGGTTTGAGCTGATCCTTTTAATTCGCAATTCGCTCCTTCGGCGGCAAATTTTGCCTGTCCTTTATTTTCTATATTCACCCCTTCAACCGATACATCTCCTGTAGCTCCCAATGAGATATCGCCCTGCGAGCTCAATTCAATATTTCCCTGGGCATCTATGGTCACATCCCCTGCACTTTCCATTTTAATTCCATCTGCAGACATCTCCACCAGGTTATCATTCATATCTTTAATGGTGATAAGGCCATCGGTATCATTTAAACTGATGCTATTGACACCCGGTGTTTCCACCGTAATAATTTTATTCTCTTCATCAAAAGAGATTTTAAGCTTCTCTTTGGTGACAATTGATTTTATAAAATTCTCTTCAGCGGGCTCCTCCGGCGGAACATTTATTTTATTGTGCACCGAACCCAATACAACAGGACTTTGCGGATCCTGGTTAAGAAAACCTACAATCACCTCATCGCCCACTTCCGGATAAAAGAAAAAACCAGCTTCTGTGGTTGCATAAAGGGTGGTTAACCGGGCCCAAAGGGTTAAGGTTTCAGATTGTAACGTTGGGATGGATACTTTTACGCGGTACTGTCCGTTTTCATCCTCATGGATTTGTTCCACCGTTCCCACGTGCAGTCCCTGGATAGGAGGAATCAATCCTGAAGCCGGAGGTGCAAAAATATCGGGTTTATCCTCCGAAAACCAATTGGGAGAAATCCCAAGTCCCAGCATTGTTGTATATTCCCCATCTTCAATAACATGCTCAACCGAGGAAACAAAAACAGCGCCATTAAATTGATCGCTAAAGCCATCCAGGTTGATGGTATCCCCGGGAAGCACTCCATTAAAGCCATGAATAGTAATTTTCCCTCTAACTTTAGACCACTCCGACCTGGCATGTCGTGCAGAAGCCCATTCTGTAAGCACTTCCATGGGAATATTTGCTCCGGAGTTGAGAAGGTATTCATCCAGCCCAACAACTCCGGCCAGGTCGCTGGTAAACAGGTTTCCGGCATTATTCGACGAGGGAGCATTCGATGTGGCTTCCACCACTTCCTGGTTATCCATATCCCAGGAAACCCCTTTCACCGAATTTAAGGCATTCTTCGCATCAATATAAGCATTAAAAGCTATCAATCCCTCATCAGGTGCCAGATCGAGTACTGGCGAAGAAGCTCCGGGCTTTTGTATGGTAATTTCACCATCCGAGTTCAATAGAATCATCCCATTCACATCGGCTCGTTGAATCACAAAATCCCAGTCGGTAATATAGCTTTGCAGAAGTTCCGGATGTTCATAGCTGGTCGATTCCACATTCACAGACAAATCGGAATACTCCCCAAGAATTTCTGTTATAATGTCGCTATCCGGTTTTGCAGTAAAAATCTTGTTTTTCCTACCCACAGTTGCCTTCACAGCCACATCCTTGCATTCGATTTCCAACATAAAACTTCCCCTGGAGACCTTTAAGCCATGCTTTACCACAATACCTTCAAAAATAGTTTCATCGTCCGAAGCATAGCCCGCTTCAATTTTTATTTCAGCCCCCGGGTTAAAATCGCCCGAATCGCTCACTTCAAAACTGTCATTATCCGATATTCCACCATCAATAAGCTGGATAAATGCCGATGCTACTTTATTAACCTCTTTCAATACAGAGAACGAAACCAACCTGTAACCACCCGGTATTTCCCTTCCATTGCAGAAGATTTTAAAGCTAATCGGACTATTTACAATCTTATTTAATTTCTGCGCCATAAAAAATTATTTTATCGGAGGAAAAACCAATTCGGTTCCAGGTTCAAGCTCTCTAAAACTGATTAAATTATTTGCCCTGGCAACTTCCTGAAACATCTGTCGTTTTCCATAAATTTTTTCACACAGCATGGGCAAATTATCTCCTGCTTTAACAGTAATAACATGCGTTAAATCGGGAGATTGATTATCCTTTAGATTTGATTCCGTTTCAGGATCCAATGTTCCTCCAAAAGTCGCATTTATCGTAGCCCTAATGGGTTCTCCTTTGGAAGAGAACATTGTGTAATTCACATCAAAACTTTCAACACGACCATAAAAAGCCTGATTGTTATACTTAAAAAAAGAGGTATCATTCCAATGAATTTTCACATAGGGCGTTTCATGCTTATTTCCTTTATAGTAGTAACACGTTTTCTTAAATTGTTCTATCTGATCATTTACACTCCCTTTTGCAGATGGGTTATCAGGGAGAACCCCGGTATTATCAAGCAGTAACTCAAAACTTACAGTTTGCGTACGACAACCTTTAAACACTTTTTGCGGAATAATTTTCCCCATATTATCCATCTCCTGGGTATAATCCACACCATATTTCACAGAAATAGAGGAAGGGTTTACCTGTGCAGTAAACTTATCATCACCTTCTCCAACAGGGCCACCATCTCCTGCTTTATATCCGTTAATTGTCAAATAGGTCATAAATAATTACAATTTTAGCGTTCTACTCTTCGTTCTAACTCCCTTAAAACATTTTCGGTACACTCCTTAACAATCTTTTTGTAGTTAGCACTGTTTAGAGCAGCATTATTTTCTTCTTTCCTATTCTCTTCCTTCCCGCTAACATTAAACTTAACTTTCAATTCTTTAATTTCGATACCCATATCAATTGAATTTCATTTCAAAATTTGTATAGCTAAAGGTTATTGATTCAATTAATAGCTTATTTTCCATAGCATTAAATCCATTCACTTCCCATTTGGTTGGAAAAGCATGTCTTATTGTCCAGGTTACTATAGCAATATTTTTTTCATCCATCAGTTGAATCGTTAAATCATTGGGTGTAATTTTTTTGGGATAACCCTCATTCAATATCTCCTTCACCCATTTCATTATTGGAGAATCTAAGGCAAATAAACCTCTCTTTAAAACCAAGGGTGTTGTCTTCACCTGTTTAGGAAGATTATAAAGTAAATTATTTTCACCCCCGGCAGTGAAAGACTCTGTTTCCAGTTCTGCCGAAAGCCCTGTTATCTCTGAGAACCCAGCTTTCTCAGAATTTGGTTTTCCAGAAATACTTAATTTATATCTGAATCCTACAGCTGGATCATTCTGCTGAGAGTCATTACTATTAGCCATCTGATTTAACAATTACTAATTCACTAAAATTGCTTAGCCGGAGAACCTTGTTGGTTCTCCGGTTAAGCTATAAAACAGAAAATCTGTTATATCAACTATTCATATTCCACTTCAAATCCTTCGTGTGCAAGTTCAATTGACTCAATAGCAATTTCATTTGCATCTGATTTCAGATCGGGTCCGGAAACTTTAATCGGGAAAGCATTGGTCACCGTCCAGGTAACCACAGGTGCTTCCTCTTCATCCAATAATTGGATAATTACTTCCTCCCGACGTTCAGGATTTGTTTGAACATCCTTGAACCATTCCCAGAAAGAAGAATCGCCGGCGTAAACACCTTTTTTAAGGGTTATATTGCCATGCTTTTTCAATCCTGGAATTTTTTGTTTGATATATGTAGGATCATCACCTGCTCTATACTCTATAAACTCAGTTTCCATTTCAAGACCTGTTACTTCCTGAAATCCGATATCAGTGTCGCCCATTTCAACTCTGAAATGAAACTTCGGAACGGGCCATAATTCTTCAGCCATAATTTTATCTATTTAAATATTAGTTAGTTATTATATAATTTCTCTTATGATTGTTGCATCTTTTGCTGGAATGTAATAACGATAAATTCAGCAGGACGGGTGATTGCTACTTTCACGGTAACATTCATAATTCCGTCAAGGATATCATTTGAAGTCATTGTAGATCCCAAACCAACTTCCACGTCAAAGGCATCTGCAGTGGTTAATCCTGCCAAACCACCCTGTTTCCAGATGGTGGTGAGGAAAGAAGAGATCATACTTCTTACCAGCGACCAGGTACCTGATGTGTTGGGCTCATAAACATAAGCCTTAGCAGCAGCT
>CAYVSF010000249.1:0-5142 GCA_964453775.1 uncultured Bacteroidales bacterium | reverse complement strand
TCAAAAAACACATCATCCAGGAAAAGCGTGAGTATAGACTACCTGACGATAGCATTTTCCTGATTCCGGAGGAGTGGTTTTCCAGGTTCGAAGATATTTTTATCTTTGGGCACAAAGATGGTAACAATCTGAAATTGAGCAAATTTCACTTTCAGTTTCTAGACAAACAAGGACTGAACGGAAAGAACAACAAAATTGATCAATACAAAGAACTGCTTAAAGTCAAGGATTTTGATTATAATCTCCCACAAGGAATCCATGCCAAATTAAGAAATTACCAAAAAAAGGGTTACGATTGGATGAGGGCCCTGCACGCTTTTCGCTTTGGCGGTTGTCTGGCAGATGATATGGGCCTGGGAAAAACGCTGCAAACCTTAAGTTTAATAAAGAGCCTGAGCCAGGAAAAAGTGCAGCAGAAGGTAAGCATTTCAGAAGAACAGCCCACCCTGTTTGATATGGAAGCTAAAAAGGATGAAAAGACACATCCCACTTCACTTATTGTTGTGCCCACCTCCTTGGTGCACAACTGGGAGGCCGAAATAATAAAATTCGCTCCTGATTTAAAATATCTAAAGCACACTGGAAATCACAGGAGTAAAGATCCTGAACTTTTTTCGACCTATGATATCGTGATTACGTCCTACGGAATTGTAAGAAATGACCAGGAACTTCTTCAAAAATTTGGTTTTTACTATCTCATATTGGATGAAAGCCAGTACATTAAAAATCCCAGTTCTAAAATATACAAAGCCATCACCCAGTTAGAAAGTGAGCACCGGCTGGTGCTTACGGGAACGCCTATTGAGAATTCGCTGATCGATCTGTGGGCTCAAATCAATTTTTTGAACCCGGGGTTGCTGGGGAACCTCTCCTTTTTTAAAAAAGAATTCGTCAGTCGCATTGAAAAGAACAAGGATGAGCAGCAAAAAGAAAAACTACAAATGTTGATCCAGCCTTTTATCATGCGACGCACAAAAGACCAGGTTGCCAAAGACCTCCCCGAAAAAACCGAGCAGCTGGTTTATTGCGAAATGACAGCTGAACAAAAAAGCTTCTACGAAGAGGAAAAATCAAAAATCAGAAATAAACTACTAACTGCTGCTGAAGAACAAGAAGATAAACCAACAATGCTTGCCATTGAGGGACTTACAAGGTTGCGACAGATTGCAAACCACCCTAAACTGATAGATCCAGGGCTTACTTACGAATCGGGTAAATTAAACGAGATTATCCGGCATATGGAAAGCATTGCGGCAGAGAACCATAAAGTGCTCATCTTTTCGGCCTATATTAAACATCTGAATCTACTGGCAGAACACCTGGAAAATCAGCAGCAAGATTACCTGACGCTTACCGGCAAAACCAGGAACCGCGAAGAGGTCATCCGGAATTTCCAGGAAGCCACTAGCCCAAAAGTCATGCTAATTCAAATAAAAGCCGGTGGTGTGGGGCTCAATTTAACAGCGGCCGATTATGTATTCATCATAGATCCCTGGTGGAATCCTGCAGTGGAAGAACAGGCCATTAACCGGACACATCGAATAGGACAGGACAAAAAGGTTTTTATTTACCGTTTTATTACAGCCGATAGTATCGAAGAAAAGATAAAATCATTACAGGCCAAAAAATTTAAGCTGGCCGATGATTTCATCCATCCCGATCGCTTGATTCAGAAATTTAGTTTCGATAAAATAATGGAGTTGCTCAGCTAAATCTAGTGGCAACTTTGTGTTTTATCAATACGTTCTGCCATGTCATGGTCTTTATCTGTTACCCTCCCGGCATCATGACTTGTTAAGCTGATTTTTACATTTTTGTAATCATGGATAAAGATATCGGGATGATGCTGCACTTCCTCTGCGACATCAGCCACATTATTTACGAAATCCATCGCCTCTTTAAAATCTTTAAAGGTGAATTCTCTTTGTAAAAGATTATTTTCTTCTTTCCAGTTTTTGTGTGCCATGTTTTTATTTGTATCACAATTTATTAAGGGTGATTGTTTAAAATATAGGTGAAATAAAAATTGACAGCAAGCTTTATTTTTTGTAATTATCGGAAAAATCAGTTTATGACGACACTTATTATAATTTTATCACTATCCATTATTCTTCAGATCCTGGCAGCTTTTTATGCATTCAGGCTTATCCGGATCACGAAGGAAAGACTCATTTGGTTATCGGTGATTATAGCTATTATCCTCATGGCATCACGAAGAATCATCTCTTTTATCGCTCTTCTAAAAGCTGGTGTACCCACAGGACATAGTGTCAATGCAGAGAGCATTGCATTAATTATTTCTCTCTTGATGTTGTATGGTTTCTACAAGTTAAATCCGGTATTAAACCAACTTTATGCAGCGTATGATGGGCTGCAAATTAAGGTTAGGGAAAAAGAAATGCTTAGCAAATCTTTGGAGCAAAGTGAAAGAAAATGGAAGCATATTATCAATGCATTGCCACAGTATATTGCTTATTGCGATAAAAACAATGTTTACCAATTCGTGAATGACAGCTATCTGAAAGGATTTAAAATTAGCAGGGATCAAATTCTGGGCAAGACGGTGGCATCATTTGTCGGGGCAAAAGCCTGGTCAACGGCAAAAAATCATGTGGCCAAGGTACAAGCCGGTAAAAAAGTCAGTTATCATGAGTTTTTTAACTATAAGCACGGGAAAAAGGTCCATATGAGTGGTACCTTAATTCCCAACATTCAAAAAAACGGTATCCAGGATGGCTACTATGCAGTATTAACAGATATCACGGATACGGTAAAAACCCTCGAGCTGATCAATGAGCAGAAGGAACTGCATGAAATGATTACTCAAAATACTTCGGAAGGAATATTCATTTCGAATCTGGAGGATTACACAATTACCTTTCTCAATTCAGCTTTAAGCAAGATTACGGGCTATTCCGAAGATTGGTTTTACAGCTTAGATGCAGAAAAACTATCAGGGCTTATTTCAAATGAAGAACAACAAAAAATCCTGGAAAAGTTCGATAAAATCAGGAGTGGAAATACCGTACAATTTGAAATTCTGATCTCTACAAAAACGGGGGCTAAAAAGTGGGTAGAGATAACAGTGGATAGCATTAAATATCAATCAAAAATTTCTGTAATAGGCCTGCTTAAAGACATTACCGAGAGAAAAGAAGAGGCTCTAATAACAGCACAAAGCGAGGAGGAATTTCGTGCCCTGGCCGATTCCAGCCCTATGCTAATCTGGCGTTCGGGAACAGATGCAAAATGCGACTATTTTAACCAACCATGGTTGCGGTTTAGAGGACGAACCATGGAAGAAGAAAAAGGAGATGGATGGACCGAAGGCATACATCCTGAGGACAAAGAGAAAGTTGTTCATGATTACCTGGAAGCCTTTAAGAAAAGGGTAGCTTTTACACTTGAATACCGATTACAAAATGCCAAAGGAGAATACCGATGGCTACTGGATAAAGGAAGTCCTGTGTATTCACCAAATCATGAATTTAAAGGATATATTGGTTCCTGCGTAGATCTGACAGAGCTTTTTACGCTACATAAACAAGTTGAGCAAAGTGAAGCCAAGTACCGGAATTTATTCGACAGCAATCCGCTTGGACTATTTAGAAGTACGCCCGAAGGCAAATTTATAGAAGCCAACCCTACACTGGCTGAAATGTTGGGTTATGAAACGCCTGAAAAATTAATCGCATCCATATCGAATATTGCAGAGGAAATTTATGTACAACCTGGAGAAAGAAAAGATATTATAAATAAGACAAAAGAAGAAGCCACAAATGAAAGCTTCATTAATGAATACAAAAGAAAAGATGGCAGTAGATTTACAGCCAAACTCTACTTAAATAAAACCCTACCTCCTGATGGCGATATGTATCTGGATGGTATCGTAGAAGACATTTCTAAACAGCAAGAGATGCAGGTTTCCCTGGAAAAATCAGAAAGAGAAAAAACAGTTATATTGGATGCACTGGAACAAAAAATGGTGTATTGCGATATGAATCTGCATATAATATGGATGAATAAAGCAGCCAGAGAAGATCTTGAATTCTCCGATGAGGAAATGCAAAGTATGAAATGTCATGAGATCTGGCATCAAAGAAATACCCCCTGTAAAAACTGCCCCGTTCTTAAAAGCTATAAAACAGGAAAACCGGCTACTACCGAATTCTTATTTGACAATAAGTATATGCAACTAAGCAGTTACCCTGTTCTTGATAACGATGGAAAAATTGAAGGAGTTGTTGAAATGGGTACCGATCTAACAAAAATAAAGAGTTATGAGAGGAAACTTAAACGTTCCGAGGAGAAGCTAAGAAAATTGAATCAATACGAGATAAGTGTGATAGAAAAAGAAAAGAGCGCCATTGCCCATGAAATACATGACGAACTGGGGCAGTATCTTACAGCTATCAAGCTGGACAGCGCATGGCTTCAAAAGCAATGTTCAGAAGGGAATGAGATTAAAAGTAAGCTCAATGATATCCAGCAATTAAGCGACTCAGCTATAAAGAAGATCAGGGAGATTTCCAATCAATTAAAACCTACATTGATTGATAATTTAGGATTGATTGCGGCAATGGAATGGTTAAGCGATAGTTTTGCAAAAAGGACAGATATCCATTTCCACACTTCCTTCCCGGATGAGGAACTGGTGATTGACAAAAACAGAGCGATTACTCTCTTTAGAATTCTGCAGGAGGCTATCATCAATGTCATTCGGCATGCAAATGCCAGTAATATATGGATAAACATGGTACCAAGCAAAAAGGACTATCATTTACAGATAAAAGATGACGGAAAAGGAATTAATGTAAGAAGAAACGAACTGAAAACATTTGGTATTAATGGAATGATAGAGCGAGCAAGAATGTTTAACGGGGATTTTAGAATTGAGCCGATGCAACCCCGCGGCACAGAAATAAATGTTAAAATACCCGTAAAATCTTAAAAAATGATTCAAGTATTACTTGTAGACGATCATGTTTTAGTGCGTAAAGGACTGAAACAAATCATAGAGGAAAGTGACACAACAATAGTAACCGGTGAAGCTGGCAATGCTGCGGAAGCGCTTCATAAAATTAATACCCATCATTATGATATGGTTTTGATGGACATCTCGCTTCCAGGCCGGAATGGAAT
>CAYVSF010000248.1:0-5172 GCA_964453775.1 uncultured Bacteroidales bacterium | reverse complement strand
TGAAGTCCGGAATCCAATTTTTCTCGAATATTCTCCATAATTAACTCCTCCTCAGCCATGGTCTTTTTAAATGTGGAATCAGCTATATCACCCTCTAAATACTCTGTTTTAAAGGTCTGCACATGACTTCTTGCAAGACTAAGCTCTTTCTGCATAAGATAATACCAATCCAAAATTCTTTCTGTACTATCCAAACGTCTTTTAATGTCTTTGTATGTTACACTGTTATCATAGGCAGATAGTGTATCTTTCAAAAGATTCATACTTCGCATCAACTCCAGCCTCAAACTATCGGTATGATAAATTGGAATTGTATGAAGATCATTAAGCAAAGAATCAATTCCAAATTTTAATCTATCGGATTTTTGTAGCAACATTCTATCAGGTTCCTGCTTACAGGAACTAAAAAAAGGAAGCAATACTATCAGAAGGATAACGGTCCGCATTGGCACTATTTAAATAAAACAAGGGATTAATAATACAAATAATCAATGAGATATCCAATGCGGAAAAACGAAAGAGCTTCGATGAAATAGAGTAAATCACCTCTACACTCATCCCTGTCCCTTCTCTATTTTCAAAAAGGCAATTTATCCTAAAAAAAAGAGACCCTTTTAGAGTCCCTTTCCTAATTTCTTATTTGATAATGCTAAACCCTGTATAGCTTTGAAGAACATCGGGAATTTTAATACCCTCTTCGCTCTGATAATTCTCCAGAAGCGCTGCCAGAATTCTTGGCAGAGCCAAAGCACTTCCATTCAGGGTATGAGCAAGCCTGGTTTGTTTAGAATCCTGATCCCTGAAGCGTAGTTTTAATCGATTTGCCTGGTAGGATTCAAAATTCGAAACAGAACTTACCTCAAGCCAGCGTTCCTGTGCAGCAGAGTAGACCTCAAAATCATAGGTCAACGCAGAAGTGAAACTTAAATCCCCTCCACATAAACGCATAATTCGATAGGGCAGGCCCAAGGATTGAATGAGCTTTTCCACATGCTCAACCATCTCTTCTAAAGCATCGTAGGATTTATCGGGGTGTTGCAATTGAACAATTTCTACCTTATCAAACTGATGCAAACGATTTAAACCTCGAACCTCCTTCCCCCAGGAACCAGCTTCTCTCCTAAAGCAAGGAGTATAGGCGGTAAGTTTCAGCGGAAAATCCTTTGCATCTAATATGGTATCCCGGAAAATATTGGTTACCGGCACCTCAGCAGTTGGTATCAGGTAATAATTATCGATGGGCACCTGGTACATCTGGCCTTCTTTATCGGGCAGCTGGCCTGTACCAAAACCAGACTCTTCATTGACTAAAATAGGAGGCATGTACTCGCTATAACCGGCCTCTCTTGCCTTATCAAGGAAATAGCTTATCAATGCCCTTTGCAGGCGGGCTCCTTCTCGTTTATAAACAGGAAAACCGCGACCGGTAATCTTATTTCCCAATTCAAAATCAATAATATCATACTTTTCGGCTAATTCCCAATGGGGTTTTGGAGTCTCATTAAACTTAGGAGCCTCTCCTCCACGTTTTACCTCTACATTATCCTGCTCGCCTCTCCCTTTCGTTACAAGCTCATGAGGAATATTAGGTAGTTGTACCAATAATTCCTGCAATTCATTTTCTATATTGGATAAACTTTCACCAGCCTGCTTCACATTCTCCTTAAATTCGGATGTTTTTGCTTTTATTGCATTGGCCTCTTCCGCTTTTCCCTGCTTAAATAAGTTGCCGATTTCTTTTGAAAGTTTCTTCAATTCGGCTTGTTGATTATCCATCGAAAGCTGGGTTTGCTTTCTCTCCTGGTCTTTTTCTCCAATTTGCTTTACGAGATCTGTTGCATCAAAATTTTTAATGGCAAGCCGCTCAATAATTTTCTCTGCGTTTTCCTGAATAAACTTTAATGTGAGCATAGCTGATTGGTTTTGAACTGTATAAAATAAAAAATCTCCTGTTGGATTTACCTTGAATCAGTAAATACAGGAGATTCTTTCGTAATATCCTTAGACTTAATTTTCTTCTGCTGGAATAATTGATACGTAAGACTTGTTACCTTTGCGTCTTCTGAATTCGATTTTTCCATCAACGAGCGCATACAAGGTGTGATCTTTACCCATTCCTACGTTTAATCCGGGATGGTGCTGTGTTCCACGCTGACGAACAATAATATTTCCGGCAAGCGCTTGCTGACCGCCATAAAGTTTAACACCTAATCGTTTACTTTCCGATTCGCGACCGTTTCTTGAACTACCTGCTCCTTTCTTATGTGCCATGGCTATAAAGAATTTTTAATTTACGCTGTAATTTCTTCAATTTGAACCTGGGTTAAATACTGACGATGACCATTCTTCTTTTGATAGCCTTTACGTCTTTTCTTTTTAAACACCAGTGTTTTGTCACCTTTCATGTGTGATAATACTTTGGCTGTAACTTTGGCGTCTTTAACCGTAGGTGTTCCTACTTTAACCTTACCATCATTATCAACCAGTAGAACCTTATCAAATTCTACATTTGAACCTTCTTCTTCTGTCAGTCGGTGAACAAAGATTTTATTGTCTTTTTCAACTTTGAACTGCTGTCCTGCTATCTCTACAATTGCGTACATGTTACAATATTTTCAGTTACTTACAAGTTTTGGGAATGCAAAAGTAGAAAAGTTTCCTTGATTTACAAAGAATTACTTTACTATTTTTACAATTGCCCTCAATATTTTTTAAAGCCCTCAAAAATACATAAATCCAAACAAATAATCATCAATCCTGTCTATTTTTTACAGGGATTCTTCATAAAACAGATGAAAATATTCCCATTCTTTAGAAAATGGATAACTTTGCATAAAATAATTACACAAAATTATGGGTATTGGCAGTTTTTTTTATTTGCCCCGCAACAAAAAATTTAATTTTCAGCCACGGTATTACGACGAGAAAAAAGAAGAGCTGGAAAAAAGGATAAGACGTATTAAACAGGAGATGGGTAAACCTGAAGATGAGGATATTTATATTCCAAACATCAAAGGACAAATGCGTGGTGGATATTTTAAACGTTCTCAGGAACAAAAAAGACGTTCCAGTTTCCGATTGGTTTTTATCCTGGTAATTCTATTTCTTATTGCGTACTGGTTGATTTTCATGTAAATTTCTGATGTCATTATGACAGATATTATACAGGTGCTTCCGGATGCAGTTGCCAATCAGATTGCTGCAGGGGAAGTTATTCAACGCCCGGCTTCAGTTGTTAAGGAACTTGTAGAAAATGCTGCAGACGCAGGAGCAAGCGCTATAACCATTAACATAAAAGACGCTGGAAAAACTTTAATACAGGTCATCGATAACGGAAGAGGCATGTCGGAAACCGATGCCAGGCTGGCATTTGAACGCCATTCCACTTCAAAAATCCGAAATGCTGATGATCTTTTTGCTATTAAAACACTTGGTTTTAGAGGAGAAGCTCTTGCTTCGATTGCTGCTATTGCATCAGTAGAGCTCAAAACAAAAAAAGAAGATGACGATTTGGGTGTCCAAATCGTAATTGAAGGCTCTGAATGCAAACAACAGGAACCTGTCAATTGCCCTTCCGGAAGCAATTTCTCTATTAAAAACCTTTTTTATAATGTACCCGCAAGAAGAAAATTTCTAAAATCCAATACCACTGAGTTTAACCATATCCTTACCGAATTGCAACGCATTGCCCTGGTGCAGCCGGATATTGATTTTCGATTAGTGCATAACAACACAGACATCCTAAATCTTCCCAAAAGCACCCTTAGACAAAGAATAATCGGACTTTTCGGGAAAAAAATCAATGAAAACCTGATTGATATTCAATCGGAAACCAGCATTGTGAAAATAAACGGCTACATTGGAAAACCAGAGAATGCCAAAAAAAAATACGGAGAGCAATTTTTCTTTATCAACCATCGATACATGAAAAACCCATACCTCCATCGTGCGGTAATGAATGCTTATGAAAAAATTCTTCCGCCCGATACAATTCCTTCCTACTTCATTTATATGGAGGCAAATCCCGATAGTATTGACGTTAATATTCATCCTACAAAAACCGAGATTAAATTTGAAAACCAGCAGGCCATTTGGCAAATTCTCCACGCTGCTGTGAAACAATCTCTTGGTAAAAACAACATCGTACCTTCCATCGATTTTGATCAGGAAGTGGACGTACAAATACCTGTGGCATCAAAGGATACAACCATCAAGCAACCCAAAATTGAAATCAATCCCCACTATAATCCTTTTGATACACCGGCAGAGAAAAGTAAGCGCATCCCCAACCTGGATAAACAAAATCTGCAAAACTGGGAAAAACTTTACGAGGATTTTGAACAGGCACCTCCCGAAGATGCGGTGAAAAAGGAACTCGAAAAGCAAGAGGAATCAAAAGGGCTGGAAAGCTTTACCCCAGTTTTCTCGCAATTTAAAAATAAATATATACTGACAGCCGTAAAATCCGGTTTGATGATTATTCACCAGCGTCGGGCCCATGAACGTATTCTGTTCGAAAAGTTCATGACCAGCCTTAAAATGCAGGAAGGGATATCGCAAAAAAGCCTGTTTCCAACCACTGTTGAGCTAAACGCAAAAGACCATCAGATAATTCTGCAGATAAAAGATGATCTGAAACTTCTGGGGTTTGATCTGGATGAATTTAGCGGAAATACAATTGTAATCAATGGTCTTCCTTCTGATACGGAAAACTTAAATCCAGAAGAATTGATAGATGATCTATTACTTCACTACCAAAACAGTGAAATTGATTTGAAAACAAAAGCCCGGGAGCGACTGGCGGCTGCTCTGTCAAAGGCTTCATCCATACCAGCAAATAAAGAACTGACCAACATTGAAATGCAAACCATTTTTGATTTGCTATTCGCCTGTACAGTTCCAAACTACACTCCTGGTGGAAAGAAAATAATCAATATCATAAAAACAGAAGAAATTGATAAACTTTTTTAATCTTTGGTAAACAATTTGATAGAAAAAAGAAATAAAAAATATACAAGCAATGAATAATTACAGATCATCAGGATTTATGAATCTACCTCCGGTAGTAAAAAATTTGATTATAATTAATGCCCTGATGCTACTGGCATACTATACTTTCGGCTCAGTATTTAACATCAATCTCAACAGGGAACTTGGATTTTACTTTTTTGC
>CAYVSF010000247.1:0-5193 GCA_964453775.1 uncultured Bacteroidales bacterium | reverse complement strand
CTGGCTATCCCCTGTTGGTCTCCGAGCTTATCGTAAATACGAAGGGCGGCAAGGTAGTTGTTAATTGCCCTGTCAAAAAAGCCCCTGTTATTCTGCAAGATGCCATAAGAGCGGTACGCCAGGGCAAGGGTGAGTGAATCGCCCAAATCACTGCTTAAATCAATAATAAGCTGATAATATTCTGCAGCTTCATCATACTTTTCGTACCAGTCATAGTAAGTTGCAATATTCTGCAGACAAATGAGGGTATTTTCCCGGTCGCCCAGCTCTTCGTATTTTTCCCGGGCTGCAAGAAAATCCTCCAGGGCTTCATCGTATCTCCCCAGGTTATTCTTCACATAAGCGCATTGGAGAATGCTCCTGGCCCAATGAGCATCAGCTTTCAGCTTCTCTGATAGCTTGCAGGCCTCCCCATACAGGCTCAGGCTGCTATCCGGCAGAGTTGTTTCAAAAAGATAGCCCAATTCCAGGTAGAGGTTCACCAGCTGGGTGTCGGGTTTTGCAGTGGAAATAAGCGCATGTAAAGAATCTATTTTATGCTGATTTTGGGCCGGGCTGTTCAAGGAAAGGAAAGACAGGAACAGAATGGGCAGAAGCCAGCGGAATGCTATGGGAGCAGGCTGTTTCATATGCAGACCTTGTTTGGTGATTTGGAGTAAGTTACAAAAATATGGGGAGAGAAGCAATGGAACGATTAGCGAAGGATTTAAACTAAACATTCCCTTGAGCCTTGCTGGACAAATAAAGGGATAAGGAGCATCTGGATTCAGGGCAATAACAAAAAGTAAAAACCTCTCCTGCCCTTTTCATTTTAGTGTAAAACCCGCATCTACCTGTACGATAACGAACAGAAATTGTAACAGTATAGGACAGTTTTAAAGCCTTCCGATTCTTTTTACAACTTTATAATGAGCGGTTTACATCGAGTGGCATAGGGTTTGATTTGCAGAGACTTAAACACTAAACTACAGTACAATGAATTGGAAAAAATGGATTTTTAGCTTAAGCATCTTCTTCCTGATGTATCAGGGAATGTATGCTCAAAATTATGTACAAATCATACGGGAAGGAAACACAGAAGCATTCAGGCAAATGCTGGACGAAAACCCTGAACATATCAACTTTCGCATGGAAGATCAGGGCAACAGTCTCTTGCACCTGGCATCTTTTTTTGGACAGCAAGAGATGGTAGCATACCTCCTGGAAAAAGGTGCGGATGTGAACCTTTTAAATGATCTGCAGCGAAATGCCGCGATATTTGCCATTGCGGGTCAGCACAAGGATATCCTGGAATATCTAATAAAACAAGGCGTTTCCATTCATCATACCGATGATGTGGATCGCAATGCTCTACACTGGTGTGCCATTCAGGGTAACGCCATACTTGCAGCACAGTTAGTAGAAAAAGGGGCCGACATGCATGCGGTAGACAACGAAAAGAAAACGCCACTGCATTGGGCAGCCCGACGAAATTTGCCTGAAGTAGCCCGTGTATTGTTAGAAAGCGGAGCCAATCCTAATGTCCTTGATGATCACTGCCGCACGCCCCTCTTTGTTGCTGCATGGGAAGGACATAAAGACATCGTGAAATTGCTGGTAGAACACCATGCTATTGTTGATGCAGGCTACATAGGTGCGGCATCTCCACTTACTACTGCAGCAGTGGCCGATAATACGGAAATCTGCAAATACCTGGTGGAAAACCATGCCAATGTAAACCTGGTATGCAACATGAAGGTAACCCCTATCTATCCCACCATTATTAACAACAACAAAGAAATGGTAAATTATTACCTGAAGCGCCATGCACATATCAACTATCGCGATTTAGCAGGCCGAACACCGCTGTATATTGCCGTAAGAGATGGTTACCACGAGATTGCAGCCACTCTTATTGAACACGGAGCCGATTGTACCGTAATAGATGAAAGTACCGGTCGCAACCTTCTGCACATCGCTGCAGCTAATGGAAGAAAAGAAACTACTGGCTTGTTAATTGAACAGGGGATCGATCCCACTGCCGTGGATCGATATGGACGTACCCCGCTGTTCTATGCCGGCAAGCACGGTAATAAAGAAATATACAGCTATTTGAGTAAGCTGGATAAAGAATCGCGTAAATCACTTCAATATGATCAATTGCAAAACAGGCATTTTAGCAAAGAAGAGGGTGAAGCCCTTATCACCAAACTTCGGCATAAAACCTGGGCGGTGAGTACCTCTGATGGTATGTTAGTCTTTGGCTACGAAGTATCGGATAGCATGCCGCCTGCTCCATCGCTTCATAATGGCAGTCTGACAGGTGATGCTTTAAAAAAACAAACCCTCTATCACTTCGACGGCACTATGGCAGGTAACAACCCGCTATACGAACGTGAGGATGAGTTCTTAGAATGCCATTTTATTAACAGCAACTTTTATGAAATGCGCCATCAACGTAATCCATCCTACGAGGTAGAAAATGTATACTTCCCCGAACCCTTCATATCAGAAAAAATAAAAAATATTAAAGTAACTTCCCTTCCCGGTTTTTGGAGAACCCAACGCAGCTACCTCATTGAGGCCGGCGGGTTGAATATCTTGTGGCTGTTCCAGCATGCCGACCGCTACTACTCCTGGATCAACAATACGGAAGCTATGGACTATTTGAAAGAACAAGATTTGCAGATCGATCTGCTCTTTTTGGGCAATACACATTCGGATATGGGTCCGGAATGGATCAATGTGATGGAAAGCGCCTATGAAATGGCCAAAGAGCTTAAGGTAAATGCTGTATTTCCAATGCCCAGCTGTAAGATGGGAGAATATTTCTACCATGAACGCCAGCGCAAAGGCGATGGCAGCAGTATTTACTTTGCCAAAAACCCCGGAGATGTGTTTGTTTATAAACTGGGGAATGTGAGGGAACTTTAGTTCTACTCTTCCAGAATTATTAGCTGAAAAGTCTACTCTAAAGGCGTAACATGCAAGCTATCAAAAGGTGGCATGTTACGCCTTTGCTGTTGATTTTATGAATGAAGCATTCTCCCAATAAGAAACACCGGAGTGAAATACAGCAATGAACTTTTCACCAGCCCGGGCGCCATTTACTTAAAAAAATCATCCGGGAGTGAAAGGTATGTCCTCATCGGGATCCTTATCATGCAGACCAACACCCTGTGGATTAAACAAGTCCCAACGGTCTATCATATAGTTCCATTTTCGAAATTAGCTACCCACTAAATAAATAATAAGCGGAATTTCTCCAATAAATCCTGTACAATCGTGAAGCACTGCACCTGTTCGAAACCAAAGGCTTCCAGGCTGCATCCAGATGGATATTTAGATCAATTCTGAAGCTCTTGAAAACAAAAAATAACTAAAAAGCGATTTGCAAAATTATTTAAAGAATATCATAAAGAAAATTCACATTACATGAAATCAAAAATGAATTAGATTTATTTAGAAAATGGTGAACAGCAGAAAAACAAGTTGATGATATTCTGATTTTTGGTACTAATATTATCCCGGGTTTTATCCTTTACGCTATTTATATTTTTTTAGCCTTTAGCTAATTTTATCTCTTTAGGTTCATTCTCAATTCTTATAAATAATAAAACCAAATTTGGTTTTGATTAAAATTGTAATTTATTTACATAGCTGTAATATGAATCTTAAATCTAAACCAATGAAAACAATCCCTGTTTATTTCATTTTCATACTAATATGTAGCTCTATAAATAACATTTGGGCACAAAAACAAGATCTTAGTCTTGAAAAAATCTATTCTGACCACGTGTTTCAAACAAAAGGTTTTGGGCCGGCACGATGGTTAAAAGATGGTTCCGGGTATACAACCTTAGAAAACTCAGAAAAAACAACAGGAAAAGACATTATAAAATATATTCCTGAAACAGGTGAGCGCATTATTTTGGTGGGTTCCGAATCTTTTATACCAAAAGGAAAAGAAGAGCCCCTTTTCATTAAAGATTATCATTGGTCGGAAGACGGAGAAAAACTTTTAATTTTTACCAATACCCAACGTGTTTGGCGTTATCATACCAAAGGTGATTATTGGGTGTTAAATCTTAAAACAAAAAAACTCCAGCAGATTGGGAAAACGCTTCAAGAATCAAACTTGATGTTTGCCAAATTTTCACCCGATTCCAAAAAAATTGCCTACGTGAGTGAGCAAAATATTTATCTGGAAGATTTATCAAGTGAAAAGATCACAGCCTTAACAAGTGATGGTGGTGGTCATATCATTAATGGGACCTTTGATTGGTCGTATGAAGAAGAGCTTGGCCTGCGCGATGGATTTCGATGGAGTCCTGATAGTAAGAAAATTTCTTTTTGGCAAATGGATACCGAAGGAATTGGCACTTTTTATATGATTAATAATATCGATTCCATTTATCCCAGTTTAATTCCTATTCCTTATCCGAAGGTAGGTACAACAAATTCCGCTTCTAAAATAGGATGTATCCATTTAGATACACAAAAAATTACCTGGATTGATATCCCGGGAGACCCCCGTAACCATTATTTAGCAAGAATGGAATGGGCCCATTCTTCTGATGAACTCATCATTCAACAATTAAATCGTGATCAGAATACCAATAAAGTCTTTTTAGGCAATGTAAATACAGGTAATCCCAAATTAATTTATACAGAAAAAGTGGACACCTGGCTGGATGTTTATGATGACTTAACCTGGCTGGATAAGGGTAAAAACTTTACCTGGAGAAGTGATAAAACAGGCTGGTTGCATCTGTATAAAATATCCAGAGATGGAACTAAAATGGAAGCCATTACTTCAGGTGATTTTGAAATTATCAATCTTCTGAACATCGATATAAAAAATGGCTGGGTCTATTATATTGCTGCTCCTGATAATCCTACAGAACGTTATTTGTATCGAAGCAAATTAAATGGCAAGGGAAAACCTGAACGCATCTCCCCGGAAAATCAACCTGGGCATCACTCCTATTTAATCTCACCAAATAGTAAATACGCGATTCACACTTTTTCAAATACCAATACTCCTCCAAAAATACAGGTAATAAGTCTATCAGACCATAAGTCATTGAGAGTACTTGAAGATAATTCTGATTTGAAAAATAAGTTGGCACAACACAATATTCCAAAAAAGGAATTTTTTAAGCTTCAAATAGATGATGATTTGGTTTTTGATGGATGGATGATTAAACCATT
>CAYVSF010000246.1:0-5195 GCA_964453775.1 uncultured Bacteroidales bacterium | reverse complement strand
GGGTAAAAGCAATAAACCGCAGGGGTGGCGCGATAATAAGATGGATGGTGGTGTTTTAATGGAGGTGCCATCCGGGAAAATACTGCAGGATAAACTGGCGATGCCCCATTCTCCTCGTGTATACGATGGCAAACTTTACTTTTTGAATTCTGCAGCCGGGGAATTGGTAGAAGTGGATCCAAAGACCGGAAAATCTGAAATAATCGTGAATTTGGGTGGATTTGCCCGTGGAATGGACCGCATTGGCGATTACCTTTTTATTGGTGTTTCAAAATTGCGCCATAACAACAAGGTATTTAATGATCTGCCTATTGCTAAAACATCATTTGCCGGCGTAATAGCTGTGCATTTGCCCTATAAGACCATCGTGGGAAAACTGGAATATAAAATGAGTGTGGATGAAATTTACGATGTGAAAATATTGCCGCAAATGAAAAGGCCTTCGATTCTTTCTCCATCTATGGAAGTGAGTAAACTGGCCATGACGATTCCCAATGGAAATTTATGGCTGAAAAAGCAAGAAGAAAAATAGAATGAAATACATAAAACCTGAACCTAAATTAGGAATTATTAATCAATATTTTCGCCTATGAAAAAGAAATACTTGTTTATTAAAGGAGCGCGACAATGGAACAAGCTCCTGAAACGCTATTTTAACCTCTATGGTCGGATTTCCAGCATGCAAAAAGATGCGGAGCAGTCGGAGCATCTTTTAGGAAGGATGATCCGGAAATTGCAGATGCTCTATAACCGGCTGGAAAAAATGCAGTACAAAGTGGGTGTGAAGCTTGCAGGTACCAGTTTGGCCTTAATGCTTGCTGCAGCTACTGCCACTTCCCAGGATTTAACCCAATTGGATAACCTGAGCTATAACAGCAAGGGGGTCATTAAAATGGATGCCAATGCATCCCCTTATTTTGCCGATATTGACGGAGACGGGGATGAAGATCTGCTTACAGGCTCGCGGCAAGGCTATATCCTCTTCTATGAAAGGGAAGGCAATGCATTTCGATCTGCGGTGAATGTACAGGTAGGTGAAAATAATATCATTGTACCCAGAAGTACCCCCACCATGGCTGATTTTGATGATGACGGCGATCTGGATCTATTTACCGGTTGCCAATACGGCTTTGTCTACCTCTATGAAAACCTGGGAGACGGAAGCTTTGGTTCAAAAACCGTTCTCCAGGCCGATGCCGCCGACCTGAATGTGGGAGCGAATTCTAAACCGGTTTTTTTCGATTTGGATAGCGACCATGATATGGATTTGCTGGTGGGAAGTAATGACGGGACAATTCAAGTGTTTGATAACGATGGTGGAAGTTTTACCTCGCTTGGAAACTTACAAGCCGATGGATCTGATTTGAATGTTGGAAACTTTGCCCTGGCCGATTTTGCCGACCTGGACGAAGACGGGGACAAGGATCTTTACGTTGGTGGTAATTACTATATTTATGCCTTCCTGAATGATGGAAGCAACAATTTTAGTAGCAATGGATACCTACAGGCAGACGAGTCCCTTATTTATTTGGGACCTTATCCTGCTTGTCCTGCTTTTACCGATTTAGATGGGGATGGCGATACCGACATGCTCCTGGGTGAAAATGACGGCTACATGACAGAATACAAGAATGATGGTGGCGCTTTTACCGAAGTAGCGGAAAAGTTTTCCTATAGCAGCGAGAGTCCTATGTCTGATCCAGATCCAATCCTTGCAACCGGAGATATCGATGGTGATGGTGATAAGGATTTGGTGGTAGCCAGGAGTGGACAGTTCTTTTTATATGAAAGCGACAATGGGGTATTGTACCAGAAGACAACTTTGCAAGATGCATCTAACAATAGTATAGATGGGAATTGTGTAAATTTTGGGCTTGTTGATTTGGATTTGGACGGCGACCTGGACATTGTCAAAGGACGCAGTTTTTATGGGATTATCTACTACACCAACGATAATGGTGCATTCACCGATCAGGGATACTTAAACGATGATCAGGATGAGCCTATCAATTATTGGGGCTATAATAACAGTCCCGCTTTTGCTGATATTGATGGGGATGGCGACCAGGATTTGATAGTTGGAAACTATCAGGGATATATCGACCTTTATTACAACGAGGACAATGCTTTTGTAGATCAGGGAAGGCTGCAGGTGGATGGAGCCGATTTGGATGTACCCAACAATTCTATTATTCACCCGGTTTTTGCCGACCTGGACTATGATGGAGATCCGGATCTCTATGTGGGAACAGATCAGGGAATCATTATCATGTATGAGAATGTTGATGGAGCTTTTCAAACAGGCGTGAATTTGCAAGCCGACGGGGCTGATATCAATGAAGGAGCTAATATCGATCTTTCCCCGGCTTTTATCAATTTTGATAATGGATGCGGAGTGGATTTGATTGTAGGGCATGAAAACGATTATGTCATGCATTTCGATTACGTAGATGCTACCGGTCCTGTGCCCGATGAAGATCCACTGCGGGATATTATTGGCGAGTGCCAGGCCATTGTTTCGGATGCGCCCACAGCTACCGACAATTGTTCGGGAACGGTAACTGCCACCACCACCGATCCGCTCAATTACAGCGAGCAGGGAACCTACACGGTGACCTGGGTGTATGAAGACGGCAATGGATTTACCACCGAGCAAACCCAAACGGTAATTGTGGATGATGTAAGCGGACCGGTGCCCGATGTGGCAACTCTTCCTGAGGTTACAGGAGAGTGCTCGGCAGAAGTGACAGGCACCCCAACCGCCACCGATGAGTGTACCGGCCTACAGGTGGACGGCACAACGGACGATGCACTCAGCTATTCCAGTCTGGGAGATTATACCATTACCTGGTCCTTCGAGGACAGCTATGGAAATGTTTCTACCCAGGAACAAACTGTAACAGTCACCGACGAGGCGCCCCCGGAAATCAGCTGCATCTCGAATACAGAAGTGGAGATTTCAGCTGATGCAACTGCCTATACTGTCGATGGAACCGAGTTTGACGCGGTGGAAGTAAGGGATAATTGCGGCACCTACACCCTGAGCAATAGCTTTAACGATGCTGCAAGCCTGGCCGATGCCCAATTCAACACGGGCGACTATACCATCGTATGGACAGTAACTGATGAAGCCGGCAACGAAGCCAGTTGCAGCTTTGATCTTTCAGTTGGAGCATCCGTGAATGTGCAGGAGATGGGAGAGATGCCCCTGCAGGTGTATCCCAATCCGGCAGGTAGTTTTATTCACTTGAATGCAGAGGTACTTATCGAAGAAGTGGAACTTTGCGATTTGGCCGGACGCGTGATGAAGAAGGAGACACTAAATGCCAAACACTTGGAAGTGGATATTGCAGATCTTTCACCCGGTATTTATATTCTGAAAGCCAAAACCGCTGAAGGCGTTCACGAAATGAAAGTGGTGAAAGAATAGTATCAGAAAAACTCTTTTTAAACAGGGGAGGCCTTAGTGCTCTCCCCTGTTTTTGTTTCTTAATGCATATGGACTGTTTTATTTTTTAGGACTTTTTTCCTGCTTCTTTGAATTTTTGGGGTAAAATGCTGTTTATCAGAATGATAAATCAGAGAGGAGAGATTAAAATGCTTTCGGCCTGGTTTATAAACAAATCCTACAAGTTGATAACATGGTTCTGAAAGATTGTCTTGTTAATCCTTATCTTCCAGGATAAATATATCTTCAACTTTTACTTCGAAATATTTGGCCAGTTTAAGCGCAAGTATAGTTGATGGTACAAATTTACCTGTTTCAATTGCATTAATTGTTTGACGGGAAACTCCAATGTGTTCTGCTAAAATTCCCTGGGTAATGTTTTTTTTTGCCCGTTCTACTTTTAATAAGTTTTTCAAAATGATGTTTTTTAGATTTACAACATTATTTAAATTAGCTCTTTTTGTAATAGTTATAGATAATAAGGTACATAAGGAGCTGAAACTGCAAAACATATAAGCCATCCGTTTGCCAATGCAGTTCTATTCTTTCGGGATTGATATTATCTTTAAGTGCATAGACAAAGCCATAGATGATCCATGTTATCATTAATGATTTGATTAAACTTTTATATCTCAGGCTTTGAATATATTCATCTTCAACTTTTTCACTTGAAAACATATATACAATTAAGCCACCAAATGAAAGAGTAAGTCCTATCAATCTTAGGTTTTTTCTGATTTTAGCGCTAAAGGGATCCTCTTTTAATTCTATGTTACGTTCTCCATTTTTCTTTGTGGTTTGATAGCTTTCTTCAGTTTTATTAAATGATGTGTGTAACCCGGAAAGAAATGAAAAAACTAATGATACAATAATCAGGGTAATTCCAATTTTTTTGAAATAATAGGGAAAATAAGTTTTCATAATTTTAATTTCTAAATGTATAATACAACAAATGTAAACTGAACTTTACAAAAAAACAACTTTATTTTACATAAAGTTAAGTTAAATTGATTTTTTTGTTTAGTTGGTATGAAAGAAATCTTGACAATTGTTGTAAAATACAATCTTTCTTTTCAAAACAAATTAGTTAAATTTTTATGGATAATTATCTGCTGGCTTGATGAATCCTTTGCTAGTTAATCGCATTACAATATTACGAGATCAAAAAAGGGCAAAAAGCGCCTCTGCCTTCAGTTAAATAGACGCTTTGCCCATGAATTAAACCTTAAATCTGCAATTAGGGACTTTTTACATAAAGACCGATTTGTTTCGCTCCACATAATCTTTGAGTGGGGTAGGTTTTTTGCCCAGGAGTTGCTCAATGGTTTCGGATGTTTGGGCTACCTTTCCTTTTTTGATCTTTCCAAAAACGGCGATCATGGCATCGATGTAATCTTTTGAGAATCCACGCTGCTCCATTTCTTTACTGTAAGTTTCATCGTCGGGCTCTTTAAAGGTAATTTCCTTCCCTAAAACATCCGAAAAGATATCTGCTGCCTGGTGCAGGTCTATGGCTTCGGGGCCAGTAAGGTAGAGTGTTTCTTTTGAAAAATTTGCGGGATGTTCAATAACTTCAGCGGCCACCCGGCCAATATCATGGGTATCTACATACGGGGCTTTCCCTTTTCCTGTGGGCAGAAAGAGTTGCTGCTTATCCCGGATGTCTTCTTTTTGATACATTTCGAAATTCTGCATGAAGAAATTCCCGCGCAAGAAGGTGTAATCCCTGCCGCTATTTTCAATCATG
>CAYVSF010000245.1:0-5224 GCA_964453775.1 uncultured Bacteroidales bacterium | reverse complement strand
CGTGGTAAAGTGCTCCTGTACGAACAAGCAAAGGACTTCCGCCCACTTTGTAAATAGACTCTTCTGCCAAATTGGCTACTTGCAGGCTATGCTGAAATGTACCGGGTGCCTTCTCTGCCAGCTGTCTCAATAAGGGTTGATTTGTATCTGCCAACTCCATGAGCGTTACATCAGAAAGAAATCCAAAAATCTTCTCGAAAAGATATATTAATGGATAGGATAACAGAACCAACATACCATTCAGGGCAAAATAAAGAAAATAAATCCATCGCAAGTTGGTTATGTTTCCTTCCTGGTTTATAGCCAATCCAAAATAAACAAAACTATAGGCAAGAATAATCATTACTGAGGAAACAAATAATTTTCCCCTCCTGTGAACATTGGTAAGGCTAAAAATTGCGACAATACCGGTAATAAAATTCAAGAATACAAATTCAAATCCATTGGGTGCTAAAAACCCGACTAAGAACAATACAATAATATGAATAAACAGCGCCAGTCTGGCATCATAAAAGGTGCGTATAATGATGGGCAACAATGCGAATGGTACGATATAAAGGCCATCTACATTGAAATGAATGGTAAGAATAGCAACACTAATGATTAGCAGAACATTAATGAGTATAAAACTGGTCTTTAAACTATTCTGCAATATATCATTCCTAAAATTCCACAAAAACAAAAATAGCACACCAATACAGGCAAAAACAAATATGATCTGTCCAAGGAAAATCACCTGGCTAAAATAGCCGGTTCCCAGTTTATTCTCATGTTCTCTCTTTAAAGACTCCAAAATTCGATAAGTTTGCGCATCTACCAGTTCACCTTTACTTATAATCCGTTCTCCTGTCTGCACCAATCCCTTCGTTAGACTTATAGATTCGAGAGCACTTTGTTTTACATTTTCTGTGGTGGTCTGGTTAAAAAACAAATTGGGCTCGATAAAGTCATATAAATTAAACCGCTTAAGATGGATAGCAAGACTACTCTCGTTTTTTTCTGTCCAGTAATCCTGCACCCTATCAAGAATAAACTCATAAGCCTGTTTTTGCGTATACACATTTTCCCGTTTTCGGGATTCGGCAAGTTTCCCTTTAAGAATAACAATCTGCTTGCTATTTACATTGTTTTGCGAGAGTTCGGATGCACCCAGAATTCCCTTATTGTATATGCGTGTCAGAACTGTCTGTATATATTCTTTATAGGTATTAATCTTCTCCTTAACTTCCTTATATCTATTATAATTAGAAACAGAATCGATATTAAGCGAACTTAATAAATCTTCCTTCTCCTCTTTTACATAGGTATTAAACAGCGCTAACTGTTGCTCTGTAACGGTACTGTCGTATTGAAAATAAGGTTTTACATTATTTAAAACACTATCTTTTTCCCGGTTAATCTGTTCATCGCTCTTGTAAACAGGGAAATCAAATTCAGCGTAAATGGTCTCATGTTGCCAGGGTTTCCCTTTCTGAAATTCGTATTTAAACTTTCCCTGTCTGGGATACATTAATAGAATAGCAACAACCGTGAGGAGGAATAAAAACGCTCGAAAAAGCATCTTATAATTGTCGCGGATAAAGGACCAAAAGGAAGACATGATAATTATTTTATGTGTTTTAATCGCTTCTAAATACCTGTAAAAATATCTAATTCTTCAACTCTGTTACCTAATAACCCTGGATTTGTTCATTCTGGTGAATCAGTTAGAGCTTTACAACAAATATATTCCAAATATTATTAACTTTGAAGGTATCAAGTATCTTTTGATAAATGTAAGGATTTATAATGGAAGAAGAAACATATCCAATCGGCATTCCCCTGCAATCTTTTATAGCTGTCCGGAAAGAGGCTTCTGAAAGAAGTGAAATGGTTTCTCAGCTCCTCTTTGGGGAATGCTATGATATTCTTTCTAAAGAAAGCAACTGGTATAAAATACGTATGCACCTGGACGGTTATGAAGGCTGGATAGACAAAAAGCTTGTGGTGGAATTAAGTATAAGTGAAGCAGAACAACTGAAGGCGATTAGGCCCTTTGTTTTAAAAGCCCAGACAACACCAGAAATAAAAGGAAAAGGAACGATAAACCTATTTCCAGGCAGCGAGGTATGGATATCTTCAAATGATCATGAGATGCAGGTAAAAAATACGCATATTAAGTTTACCGGCCATGTGGATAAAGAAGCAAGCATTGAAAAAATAAAAGAAATTTTTCTTAACGCTCCCTATTTATGGGGAGGCCGCACTCCTTATGGGATTGATTGCAGCGGACTAAGTCAAATTGCCTGTAAAATGATGGGCATAATGCTTCCAAGAGATGCTTCTAAACAAGTTTTGAAAGGAGAAACCATCAATTTCCTGGAAGAAGCAAAACCCGGAGACCTGGCCTTCTTTGGAGATGAAGAAAACATTCATCATGTGGGTATTCTTCTTGATAGCAATCGTATACTTCATGCTTCGGGTTGGGTGAAAATTAGTAAAATCGATCATCAGGGTATTTTTGAACCGGAGCTGAATGCATACACACATCATCTAAGAGCAGTGAAAAGAATTAAACAATGAGTTATGACTAAAATCTACATTCTTGTATTTTTGATGGCAGCACTTATTGTACTTTATATCATATTGAAGTACAGACAGGACAATCAGAACAAAAAGAAATAAGAGGATGCCTTACAGCTATACTTATCCAAGACCTGCTGTTACGGTGGATTGTATCATACTGGCAGGAAAAGAGAAACAAAACTACAAAGTGGTACTCATTAAAAGGTTAAATCCTCCATATAAAGGTAAATGGGCTTTCCCGGGAGGATTTGTAGACATTGACGAAGATTTATTACCTGCTGCAAAAAGAGAACTTGAAGAAGAAACAGGCTTAAGAATTGAACAACTAAGTCAATTCAAAGCCTATGGAAAAGTAGACCGGGACCCACGCGGAAGGACAATAACAATTGTATACCTTGGATTCATTAACGAGATCACACCTCTCAGGGCAAAATCTGATGCGAAAGAAGCGCAGTGGTTCGACCTGAAAAGCCTCCCTCCTTTGGCATTCGATCATGAGGAGATTCTAAAAGATTTCAAAAGAATAAAGTTTTGTTGAAAATTTGTTCTTCAAGTTAAGATGTAAATCAATTTTGTCATTTCTTTTCTGTACTCGTGGAACCCTTCCCGCAATTGCGGCACAAGCTATGATTTATTTCCTTCGTGAGCTCGCAAGCCCGGTTCATGCCCTTGTTGTGTTTTAGTTGATGAGGGTTTCAACCAGCACTTGTGATATTAAAAATGCTCTGCCGGACGCACATAAAAAAGGCTGTTCCTTTTAGTAGCGAACAGCCTCAATTTTAAAGAATACCTTTATTAAATGATCATTCCAGCCGCTGCTGTTTGATTTGTTGTCTCGTCAATAATAATAATACTTCCGGTTTTACGGTTCTTCTTATATGAATCGTAATATAAGGGCTTGGACGTTTTTACGGTAATACGTGCTATATCATTCATTTCAATTTTTTTATCGCCTTCATTGTTGTCCAATGAATTCATATCCACCTTGTACTTCACATCCCTAATTATGCATTTCAAATCATTGGTGGTGTGCTTAATTGCATATTTTCCACCCAGCATCATTGGTTTTTCATCAAACCAGCAAATCATCACATCCAGTTCCTGGTTACTTTCGGGGGTATTATCTGCAGCAACAATCATATCTCCACGGCTGATATCGATATCGTCTTCAAGGGTTAATGCAACCGATTGGGGTGCAAATGCCCTCTCCAGTTCCTGGTCAAGTGAATTAATACCCTTTATTTTCGAATTTAAACCCGACGGAAGTACTTTCACTTTATCGCCCACTTTAAAGATGCCACCTTCTACCCTGCCTGCATATCCACGATAATCGTGAAATTCGTCTCGCTGGGGGCGAATAACATGTTGTACGGGAAATCGTTGATCAGATAGGTTCAGATCGGATGCAATATGAATATTTTCCAGCAAATACATTAAAGTGGGTCCATCATACCAGTCCATTTTTTTGGAACGGCTAACCACATTATCTCCAAGTTTGGCAGAAATAGGGATGAAACGCACATCTTTAACATCCATTTTAGCAGAAATACTGTCAAAATCTTCTTTAATTTCATCAAAAACATCTTCCTTGTATTCCACCAAATCCATTTTATTTACACAAACTATCACGTGAGGAATTTGAAGAAGACTGGCAATGTAGGTATGGCGACGGGTTTGTTCAATCACACCGTTTCTTGCATCAATTAGAATGATTGCGGCATTAGCGGTGGAAGCACCTGTAACCATGTTCCTGGTATATTGAACATGACCGGGAGTATCGGCAATAATAAACTTTCGTTTTGGTGTAGCAAAATACCGGTATGCCACATCGATTGTAATCCCCTGCTCTCTCTCTGCACGCAAACCATCGGTAAGCAATGCAAGGTTTACTTCTTCCTCTCCTTTACTGATGCTTGCTTTTTCGATAGCATCCATCTGATCCTGGAAAATCGCCTTGCTATCATATAAAAGTCTTCCAATTAAAGTACTTTTTCCATCATCCACGCTTCCTGCTGTTGTAAAACGCAGCAGTTCCATATCGAGGTAGCCTTTGGTTGTATCTTCCATCATGGGTTTTATTTAGATTACTCTTTAATTATTTACAAAATTGAAAAAACGGTATGGTCATGATATATAAATGACTAAAATATTTAAAATGACTAAAATATTCTTCCCGTAGTCAAGTTTTTATTTTCTTACTTATTGCTGTAAAAAGAGCCAACAATTCTTTTGATTCGGCGTATATCAAATCAATATTTGCTGCTTTTATCCAATCCATCTTTAAAATAATTTCAAGCCAATAAACCGTTTCACTTGCCTCACTCTCACATATTCTAATCTTATTTCGAAAATCTGCCCTGCTCCTGGATCGATTCGCTTCTCTATAATTAGCTCCAATACTGGTTGCAGACTTTGTTAACTGGTATTTCAAAACCCGTCCTTCTTCTTTCGACGGTAATGATGCGGATAACTTTAAAACAGATATTGCAAAAGCTTTGGTTCGTTCTTCTAATTTTTTTGCAAACTCTTTTCTAGTATTTACGTTGATTTCCACACCATTATCTGTTTTTAGTCATTCAAGACATCTATTATTTTAGGCATTAGAAATACCCTTCCTTCTTCCTGTCTTCCATTGCTGTTTCACTGCGCTTATCATCGT
>CAYVSF010000244.1:0-5234 GCA_964453775.1 uncultured Bacteroidales bacterium | reverse complement strand
TGCAGTTGGACTGGCATTATTTTACCTGGCTTATATTTTTATTCTGGATAGAGGTATTGAGCATCGACTTAAACGATACTATTTGTTGGCAGCTATGTTTTTATCTTTAAGCTTGCCGATTTTAGTTTCCTTCATAGGAATGCAGATAAATACAGCTTCACCGGAATTGAATAAGATGGTAGAAATGTTGTCTTTTAAGCCCGAAATGGGAAGGCCAACTTTAATAGAGGCAGCTAAAATTGTTGCTGAAAATGGTTTGTCTGCTGATTCTGCTGGCAATGAATCGCACGGACCCTTTTGGCACTCTATCTATTTTATAGGAATGGGAATTACGGGTTTGTTGTTTTTATTAAGGTTACTCTATTTTCGATGGAGGTTCATTAGAAATCATATTGCTGAAAGGCAAAAAGGGTTTAACCTGGTACACCTGAAGGAAAAGATTGCTCCATTCTCTTTCTTCGGATGGATCTTTATTAACCCCGATTTATATTCCCGTGAAGAGTACGAGCAAATTGTTGCGCATGAAAAAGCCCATGTACTTAGTCGACACTCATGGGATATTGCTTTGGTTGAGCTTTTAGTTGTCATGCAATGGTTTAATCCTTTCATTTATTTTTATCGGAGGAGTTTGCGAGAGTTACATGAATTTCAGGCCGATTCGGCAGTTGTTCACAACACGAATTTCAATGTACTCGATTATGCCGGCTTGCTGTTTTCTCAACTCAAATATAACAGTTTTGATGGGATGGCAAATTCCTTTAGTTATTCACTATCAAAAAAACGATTAAAAATGTTAACACATACCAATTCAACAAGAAAATCATTCTACAAATATCTGGTTTTTGTACCCGTATTTGTAGGGTTACTAGTATTCTATGCCTGTACAGATTCTGCGGTAGAAGCTCCAAAAGTAAGTGATGAGTTTATGGAAGAAGCCAAATCTTCTGCAGAAGGGGATATGCTTGCATCATTTAAATTTGAATATGCCAACAATCAGGAATTGGAAGAAAATATTGTACTGACAGCAGGTAAGACCTATCTCTTTAATATAGAGCCTTCAACAGGAGAGAGTCCTGTATTTAAGATCAGAAATAGTGAAGGTGAGGAATTACATTTTAGCGAAATTAAAATGGGGGAAAAAGGAATAAGCTATTATTTACCTGTGAAGAAGGATGTTTTTATCGAGATGAACGTAAAAGGCCGTGAAGGGGAAAAAGGGGCATCTGCACTTGTGCTTTCAACGCTACCTTATGAAGATAACGATGTTGAAGTTTTTGCTATTACAGCAGATGACACCAAGAATGAGACTGTTTCCAATAAGTTACCTGAAAATACCTTTTATGTGGTTGAAGATATGCCGAAATTCCGTGGAGAAGATCATAATTCATTTCGGTTTTATATTCAGGAAGAGCTGGAATATCCCAAAATTGCTGCTGAAAATGGTATTCAGGGTAAAGTATTTGTTCAGTTTATTGTAACAGATAAAGGCGAAGTTGAGCATGTAAACGTTATTAGAGGAGTGGATCCGATTTTGGATAAAGAAGCCAAAAGGGTTGTAAGTAGTTCTCCCCTATGGACTCCTGGAACGCAAAGAGGGCATAAAGTAAATGTTGCCTTTACATTCCCAATTGTATTTGAATTGGAATAATTTATTTAGGCAGGCTTTAACATAGCCTGCTTTTTTTCATCATTCCCCCTAAAGATTTTTTTATGATAAAAAAATGGTTGACCTTTCTTGGCCTGATGCTCTGCATGCTTGCTGTTTATTCCCAGAAGATAAATAATGAAGGGAAATTAGAAGAATTGTTTCGGAAGAAATTATTCAGGGAAGCGGACAGTCTACTATCTGCTCGTATATTAAAAGATACTACTTCTGCTGAGTTGAATTATTATAAGGGTTATGTGAAAGAGGAGCTTTTTCAACTTCTGCCTGCTGAAAAGGCTTATGCTAAAGCCGCACAATTAGACACTTCCAATAAAGCTTATTGGCATGCACTGGCAGGGATCAGAGTAAAAACTGGGAATTGGAAATCTGCAGTGCAAATCTATCAGAAACAATTGTTGCGTGATGGATTGCATAGTCAGTATGCCGGTGAGTTGGCTGCAGTGTATCTAAGGCAGAAAATATATGGTCAGGCCTTGGAATTGTATGACACTCTGATAGCAGTTGATAGCATGAATTATTTCTTTCTGAAACAGGCCGGTTATTGTAATCAGAAACTAGGAGGTCTGGAAAAGGCTGTGACATTGTATAGGAAAGCTCTTAAAGTTAATCCACAGGATATACAATTGTATTCAAAATTGGGGAACATTTTTATTAAGAGGCGCAATTTTGAAGAGGCCATTCGCATTTCAGATGAAGGGTTGAAGCAGGATTCCACAGACAATGGTTTGAGAAAGCTTAAGGCCTATGCGTATTATTTGAATAGAGATTTTGATCAATCGATAACCGGGTTCACCCGTGTGCTGGAGATGAAAGACAGCAGTTTTTTTACAAAAAAGTATTTGGGACTGGCATTTTTTGAAAGTCAGTTGTATGACACAGCAAGTCATTGGCTTGTAGAAGCTTTTATACATAACAGCAATGATCCCGAATTAACATTTTATACGGGGAGCTCGCTTATTCGATCTGGAGAACCCAATCGTGGGATATCATTTATGTTTACTACCTTAAATTTGTTAAATCCACCAAATAAGGAATTAGCTGATATCTACAATGAAATTGCTGAAGCTTATATTGTAAAAGAACAGTATGAGAACGCCGTAAAGTATCTTAGAATGGCTTATAAAAAGGATACAAGAGCCATATTTTCCTTTAAACTGGGCAATATTTATGACCGCTATCTTCATGACAAAGAAATGGCTATAAATTATTATGAGGGCTATATAGATATACGGACAGCGGCAGGAGATGACAAATATGATAATACGGCTTCCTGGACCAATATGAGCTTACCACAAATTGCGAGCAAACGAATAAAGCTTTTAAAAGAGGACATGTTTTTCGAGGGGAATTAATAGTTCATTTAGGGGTATAAAAAAACGCTGGTATTGCGCCAGCGTTTTTTTGTATTATATGGCTTGTATCGTTTATGCGAAGAAACCAAGTGCAACAGTAAGTCCTGCCATTACAACAGAAACCATTGTCATAAGTTTAATCAAAATGTTAAGCGAAGGACCTGATGTATCTTTAAAAGGATCACCAACGGTATCACCAACTACACCAGCTTTGTGGGTTTCACTTCCTTTTCCGCCATAGTTTCCTTTTTCAATATATTTCTTTGCATTGTCCCAGGCACCACCTGAATTGTTAAGCATAATGGCGAGGGTAAATGCAGTTGTAAGACCACCTGCTAATAAGCCAATAACACCTGCTACGCCAAGAAGTACTCCAACCAGAATTGGTACGATGATGGCTATCAAAGAAGGAAGAATCATTTCATGCTGTGCTCCCTTTGTTGAGATAGCAACACAACGCGCATAATCCGGCTTTTGAGTGCCTTTAATAATTCCCGGGAACTCTTTGAACTGGCGGCGCACCTCGTCTACCATTGATCCTGCAGCTCTTCCCACAGCTTTCATGGTCATCGCACTAAATACGAAGGCCATCATTGCACCCAGGAATAATCCGCCCAGTAACATCGGATTGAAAATAGATAGATCGTAGGCCTCAACAAAGTCATGAACTGTAGCAGAGGCTAATTCTACGGTACGTTTCCCTGCTTCAACAACAGGCTCGTTATCTTTGTAGAATATAATATTTCCAACCTCCTGGAAACCTTCGGCACTTGCAGTGGCAAGTTTTCCTAACCACAAGCGAACTTCTTCCAGATAAGCAGCAAGCAATGCCATTGCTGTTAAGGCAGCAGAGCCTATGGCAAATCCTTTACCTGTGGCGGCGGTTGTATTACCAAGCATATCCAGGGCATCTGTACGTTCACGCACCTCAGGATCAAGCTCAGACATTTCTGCATTACCACCTGCGTTATCTGCAATGGGCCCAAATGCATCCGTTGCGAGTGTAATTCCCAAAGTAGATAGCATACCTACAGCAGCAAACCCAATTCCATATACACCAAGTGAGAAATTAGAGAACCCACCAGCAAAACCGAAAGAACCAATAATTCCCAATACAATAGTAACCACTGGGAGCCAGGTAGAATACATACCAACTGCAATACCATCTATGATGATAGTAGCTGGCCCTTGTTGACCCTGTTTTGCAATTCCCTTTGTGGGTTTATATTCATCTGAAGTAAAATATTCGGTACCTTGTCCGATAATTACCCCGGCAGCAAGTCCTACAACTACAGCACCAAATACACCCCAGCTAATCCATCCAAAGAAAGCAAGCGTAGCAACGGCGATTAAGATTAGAACTGAGCTTCCACCGGTACCAAGCAATAATGCATTTAATAGATTCTTTTGGGTTGCAGATTCTTTTGTACGTACCATGAAGATACCTAAAATGGATAGAATGATACCTACCGCAGCAACAATCATAGGAGCAACCACTGCCTGTGTTTGATCAATTCCTGTAGAAAGAGGAATAGCTGCACCCAAGGCTGCAGTTGCAAGGATTGAACCGGCATACGATTCGTAAAGGTCTGCACCCATACCGGCAACGTCACCTACGTTATCACCTACGTTATCGGCAATTGTTGCTGGGTTACGTGGGTCATCTTCGGGAATTCCGGCTTCAACTTTACCTACCAGGTCAGCTCCAACATCGGCAGCCTTTGTATAAATACCTCCACCAACACGGGCAAATAGCGCTTGCGTGGATGCACCCATACCAAAGGTAAGCATCGTAGCTGTAATCTCGATCAATTTTTCATGTGGTGTAGTTCCGGGGTGAACAAATGTAAGACCAAACATGTGAAGACCTTCCTGCATATGTTCAGCGGTATAAACCAGTTTGTTTAAAATTACATACCACAAGCTAATATCAAGAAGAGCAAATCCTACAACTACAAGACCCATTACTGCACCACTTCTAAAAGCAATCTTCAATCCTTTGTTAAGCGACTTGGAAGCCCCATGAGCAGTTCTTGCTGAAGCATAAGTTGCTGTGCGCATGCCCAGGTAACCACATAAACCGGAAAAGAAACCACCGGTAAGGAAGGCAACTGGTACGAAAGGGTTTTGCACTTTAAAATATGCCAGAACGGTGAGAATAATAAACAGGATAATAAAAACTAAAGTTACTACCCTGTATTGCCTCCTGATGTAAG
>CAYVSF010000243.1:0-5239 GCA_964453775.1 uncultured Bacteroidales bacterium | reverse complement strand
CGACCAACCATTGGCCACACGTATTCCCAGGTTGGGATGAATTCTGGCAAAAAGCCATTGCGAAAAGGAACTGGCAAAAATCTTCTTCAGCATTTTATACCAAATATCTCCCGAACCCAGTCCATCGCCATGAGCAAGGAAAAAAGTTTTGCCCATAATTGTCTTTTCCAGGGGCTTTCGATGTAGAATCATGCCTGTTTCCCTGGGCAGGTAATCAAAAATCCACATATCGTGGTTCCCTGTAAAAAAATGAACAGGTATACCGGCATCGGTTATTTCTGTAATTTTCCCCAGGAAGCGAACAAATCCCTTGGGAATGGTGTATCGGTATTCAAACCAAA
This sequence comes from uncultured Bacteroidales bacterium, assembly GCA_964453775.1. GTDB lineage: Bacteria > Bacteroidota > Bacteroidia > Bacteroidales > UBA12077 > CAYVSF01. Next base: position 4,898 of record CAYVSF010000243.1, on the reverse strand, counting down.
AATCAAAAATATCACCTAAAAGATATATCTCTTCAGCCTCCGTTGTAATCTCATCCAGCCATTTTACGAATAGTTTCTCTCTCTTTAGGCTCGATTCATAATCAGGCAAACCTAAATGCAAATCCGAAGCGAAGAATATCTTTTTTTTCTTACTCATTCAATGAAATATTCAACATCCTTTTCAACTGCGGCACTGTTGGGTTTCTTGTAATTACCTCACCCTGTTTTATCAGGAAAGTGGTTGGTAATGCCGAAACATTGTACAAGCGTGCATAGTATGAATTGCGACCATTCTCATCAATCACAGAAATCCATGGTATTTGCTCAAAATTAATCGCTTTTTCCCATATTTCCTTTTTGGTATCCAGTGAAACCTGATAAATTTCAAATCCCTTTGGATGATATTGTTGATAGAGTTCCTTGATTTCCCGGTTATCTAAGATACTTTCTTTACTCCAGGTAGCCCAAAAACTTAAAAGAATTATTTTAGAATCAACTCCCGATAAGAGCATGGAATCTCCCTTCAAATCGGGCAGCTTAATATCCGGCAGTTGACTCACCTCGACATTTTTCGTTAGTTCATCCACTTTTTGCATGCTTAGCAATGAACTGTATTGTTGAAGCAAATTGGTTCTGTCTGCAAGTAACGCTTTTACCTGCGGAGCTTCAGGATAATTCTTCTCCAGGGCTTCTCCTACAATCTTTACATATTGAATATCACGGTTCTTGTATAGAAAATAATTCTCACTATCGTATCTCTGGTACAAAGCATAAATGGATGCAAAAGACTCCAGGTTTTCAACGATAAAAGCTATAAGGCTGTCCCGTTGTTCATTTACCACCTGGCTGTACCGACTATTTAAACGATTGATTTCTTCTGTACTGGTCTTGTTATCCTGCCATGCAATTTCATATGCATCACTAATAGAATCCAATTGCATTCTGGCGGATAGGACCGATCGATAAATATCAGCAATCTGAGAAGACCACATGGAACCAGTCACCTGGTAGGAAGAAAGATTATCCATATCCCCCGATATATTCACCTTTTCACCTGGTTTTAACGCCAGTGTTATAAACTTAGTATCGGAAAATTTAAAAAGATAATAACGGGGTACATCCGTGGAAACAGTAGTTTTAAAACTTCCATTTTTCTTCACTTTAACAGAGTCGATGAATTCCAGTGAACTTCCGGCGAGTTCAACCAGGGCAATCTTCTCCCCTTCCGAATGCTCGATATTTCCTTTTATCACAATTTTTGATTCTTTGTTACAACCGGAAAGAATCAAAATGAATAAAATGATTCCTAAGAAGCGCTTCATTTTAATAATTAGGTGTTTAGTTTAACATTAACAGGGAAAACGGTACGCCCGTTTTCCCTGAAAAAGCCACTAAGTTAATCAAATATTTCAGAAAGTTTTGCTTCCAGTGCATCTCCCCTAAGATTTTTTGCAATTATTCGTCCTTCTTTGTCCAACAGGAAACTGGCAGGGATTCCCTGAACATTATATTCCCTTGCGGCGGAAGAATTCCAGAACTGCAAATCACTCACATGGTACCAATCCAGATTGTCTTTTTCGATTCCATTTACCCATGCCGACCGGGTCTTATCCAGAGACACCTGATATATTTCAAAGCCCTTATCATTATACTTCTTATAATTTTTCACCAAATTTGGATTCTCGACACGACAGGGACGGCACCATGAAGCCCAAAAATCAAGCAAAACATAATTGCCACGTAAAGATGAAAGCTTCACGGTATCTCCTTGCGGATTTGGAAGCGCAATATCGGGCGCAACACTGCCAATGGATAAGCGCTGGCTTCCTTGTTTATCAAGCCCCAGCTGGCGACGCATTTCTATCACCTGGCTATGGAATGCTTTTACTGTTTCTGATTCAGGGATGTTGGCCATCAAGGCTGAATCTACCATCTCAAAATATTCAAAATCCGTGTTGGGATCCATCACATAATTACGTGGTCCAACTTGCTGAAATAAAGCCATCATGGATGCAAGGGAGCCTTTGTTATCTTTAATGTAATCCAGTGTAAAGCTGCGCTGATTTTCAAACACCTCCTGCATTTTCTGACCCATTTGCTCCCTTAATTGAGCAAAATCGGGCTCTCCCATCTTCGATTGCACCTGACGTCCCAAAGAATCCAGTTCTTCAATGGTTTGGTTCAATTGAAATTGCATTTCCTGAATCAACCTTGAATCCTCGGAACCAGTTACCGAATAGGTCTGATTTAGATTATCGATATCTGCATGTACAACGATATCATCTTTGGGTGCAGCAATAATTGTTAAAAAATTCCGGGGCTCTGTGCGGAGTACATAAAACTGCGGATTTTCAGTTTCCCCTGTAAATGAAAACTGACCATCTTCTTTTACAATTGTGCTGTCCTTAACTTTCAATTCATTTAGCTGCAGCTCAACCAAGTAAAGCTTTTCACCTGTAGCATTTTTCATTTCACCCGAAACTGTAAATTCATTCGGGTTTGAATCACATGCTGCAAGCATTACTGCAGCTATGAAAACTCCAAAAATTCTTTTCATAAATTTTCCTTTGTTCATGTTCATAATTATATATTTAACTATTTATTTTGATTTTTTCGTATCTCCTGACTAATATTTTTCTAATGCTGCTTTGAGATGTTCCATAAGTTCCTTCGGATCCATCTTGCTCCCATATTTTTTCATCAACTTTCCCATAAAAAAACCTGCAATACCGGTTTTACCACTTTGATAAGCTTCTACCTGTTTAGGATAGTCATGAAGTAATCCATCAATAGAATGAAACAAGCTATCATTGGTATTGTTTAGTAACCAGGCTCTTTCCTCTACAAGCTTCCAAACATCCTGCTCTTCCCTTTCAAACAACAAAGGTAATATTTTTTGACGGGCTGTGTTTTTATTCAGTTTCTTATTGTATATCATGTTCATTAGCTGAACCAAATTCTTTGCAAAACTTTCTTTATTTATGCGCTCCCTGAAATGCAAGGGATTCTTCTTTTGAATGGCTCTTAGCGGCCCCACCAACAAGCGGGAGAGCTCAACCTGACAATTCACCTGATTGTGTGTTTCCATCCAAATGTTCAGCAAATCCAAATCATAAATAATCTCCCTCGCTATTTCAGTTGACACAGAACGTTCCAACATCTTAGCATATATCTCTATGGGAACTTTCATAAGTGGCGCACTCAAATTATCTGCAACTACATCTTCCAGTCTGATATGTCCTAAATCCGGCTCAGGCATATAACGATAGCTTGCTGCATCTTCCTTGCTCCGAAGTTTTTTTAGCCCTCCGGAAGACTCATCAAAGGTGTAGGTACATCTTTCCTGTTCAGCCTCTTCAACTATTGCACTTAATTTATTCATCAGTTGAATCATCGCTTTTCGCAAATAGCTAAATGAATTCATATTTTTTATTTCTGAAGGAAAACCCCACACATTACCTTCCTTGTTTATGGAAAGATTGACATCTATTCTCATTTCTCCTTTCTCCATTCTGGCTTCAGAGATTCCGTAATACCGCAGTAGAAGTTGCAAATATTTCAAAAAGTTTATCACATCTTCCATGTCAGAAAAGCAGGGAGCAGTAACAATTTCAATCAACGCAACACCGGCCCTGTTGTAATCCAGTTTAATAGAATCCTCCGAAAGAAGGGTTTTGCCACTGTCCTCCTCCATATGAATACGTTCAATAACAGCATATTTTATCGTTCCGGCGGAATCAGGAAAAGGTATTTCTCCATCTATACCCAGCGGGTTGACTGTCTGTGTAATTTGATAAGCTTTAGGTAAATCGGGATAGAAGTAAGCCTTTCTGTCAAAACGAATAACTGGATTCATTTTGCAATTGGCAATTTTAGCCATTTCATAGGCCTTTTCCAGAAATTCCTTATTCAGCATTGGAAGAGTACCCGGTAAAGCCAGGGATATAAACCCGGTTTTTCGATTTGGTCCGGCACCGTAAACATAAGGTTCATCTGCAAAAGCCTTTATCGTATCAACCAGTTGCACATGTATTTCTAATCCTATTTTATACCTGATATTCAAATGCTAAAGCAATTATTCCGTATACGAAATTAGAGAAAAATCCATGCAAAGCCATCTTTTTTTATATTTTTGCAGCTGTTAAAACTGGTTTCGTGAAAATAATCAACTCACTTCAAGATCTTAGAATTGAATCTCCGGTAGTTACTATCGGAGTATTTGATGGCGTGCACAAAGGGCACCGTCATATTTTAAAGAAGGTGATAGAGGATGCCAGCCACTTAAACGGGGAAAGCACGGTCATTACTTTTTGGCCACATCCGAGAATTATTTTGAATAAAGACGCCAGGAAACTGCGATTGTTGAATACCATCGACGAAAAAATAAACTTGCTGGAACGCCTGGGAATCAACAACCTGGTTATTCTTCCTTTTACACGGGAATTTGCTGCTCTATCAGCCTGTGAGTTTACCGAGAACTATCTGGTTAATAAACTGGGTACAAAAAAACTCATTGTAGGATACAATCACCATTTCGGAAAAAACAGAGAAGGGGACTATGATCAACTGAAAGACTGTGCTATAAGACATAACTTTCAAATAGAAAGGCTTCCGGCTTTTGAACCGAATGGAGAAAAAATCAGCTCAACAATCATCAGAAATCATCTTGAAAACGGAGCTGTAAAAAAAGCAAATACATACCTGGGTTACAGCTATCCCATCAACGGATATATTGTTTCCGGCAATCAAATTGGACGAAAAATAGGCTTCCCAACAGCCAACATTCAAATTCCCGAGGCATTTAAACAAATTCCTGCTCTGGGCGTTTATGCAGTAAAAGTTTTTATTAGAGAGAAAGTACATTATGGGATGTTAAATATTGGTATTCGACCAACCCT
>CAYVSF010000242.1:0-5248 GCA_964453775.1 uncultured Bacteroidales bacterium | reverse complement strand
CGACGAAGGTAACCCAGCAGGCGAGCATCGAGAGCAATGCAATCGAGCTCACCGATAAGGGACACGAGATAATGGCGGGGAAAACAGATGATCCAAACTTCTTTATCCTGCCTGATATTGGTTCGGAGATTGCCGATTTGGAGAAATCCGACCTGGATGAGAAAGCAATCCTCACGAAAAAAGATGAATTGCTGCGCGATTATGCCGTAAAATCAGAAAGAGTGCATACAGTGAACCAGCTTTTAAAGGCTTACACTTTATTCGAAAAGGATGTAGAATATGTGGTGATGGACAACAAAGTGAAGATTGTGGACGAGCAGACCGGTCGTATTATGGAAGGTCGTCGTTACAGTGACGGACTCCACCAGGCAATTGAAGCTAAGGAGCGCGTGAAGATTGAAGCAGCTACACAAACCTTTGCCACCATTACATTGCAGAATTATTTCCGCATGTACCACAAGCTTGCCGGTATGACGGGTACTGCAGAAACAGAAGCAGGAGAGTTCTGGGATATTTATGAACTGGATGTTGTGGTTATTCCAACAAATAAACCCATTGCCAGAATTGATGCCGATGACCTGGTGTATAAAACCAAACGTGAAAAATACAACGCCGTAATTGACGAGATTGTAGATTTAATTGGTCAGGGCCGACCGGTACTTGTAGGTACCACTTCTGTGGAAATTTCCGAATTGCTCAGCCGTATGCTGAAGATTAAGGGAATTAAGCACAACGTGCTGAATGCGAAGTTACACCAGAAAGAGGCAGATATCGTTGCCGAAGCCGGTAAGTCTAAAACGGTGACCATTGCCACCAATATGGCCGGTCGTGGTACGGATATTAAACTTTCTCCGGAGGTGAAAGAAGCCGGAGGATTGTCCATTGTAGGTACAGCCCGCCACGAAAGTCGACGGGTAGACCGGCAGTTGAGAGGACGTGCCGGTCGTCAGGGTGACCCGGGTTCGTCGCAGTTCTTTGTTTCTCTGGAGGATGATCTTATGCGCCTCTTTGGTTCGGAACGTATAGCTGGTATTATGGACCGCCTGGGATTGAAAGAAGGAGAGGTGATTCAGCATTCCATGATCAGTAAATCCATCGAAAGGGCGCAAAAGAAAGTGGAAGAGAACAACTTTGGCATTCGTAAACGCCTGCTGGAATACGATGATGTTATGAATTCACAGCGGGAAGTGATCTACAAAAAACGTCGCCACGCTTTATACGGAGAACGTTTAAGTGTGGACGTGGCAAATATGATGTATGATGTTTGTGAAAGTATCATAACCACCTACCAGGAAGAGGCCGATTTTGAAGGAGTGAAATTTGAACTTTTACGGACACTATCGGTTGAGACTCCTTTTGAGGAAAATGAATTCCTGAAGGAAGATGCCAATGTCTTAATTGATAAACTCTACAAACTTCTGCTGGAAACGAATAGGCGGAAGGAGGAGGAGATTGCAAAACAGGCTCTTCCGGTTATAAAGAATGTGTATGAAAAGGCCTCTGCTACCTATAAAAATATCGTAGTGCCTATCACAGACGGAAATAAGACCATCCAGGTGATTACAAATTTAGAGAGATCTTATAAAACGGATGGACGTGAGCTGATAAAAGCCTTCCAAAAAACATCTATCCTGGCCACAATTGATGACTCATGGAAGGAGCATCTGCGTGAAATGGATGATTTGAAACAATCTGTGCAGGCCGCAACTTATGAGCAGAAAGATCCGCTACTGGTTTATAAATTTGAAAGTTTTAACCTGTTCAAGAATATGGTGGATAAAGTCAACCGGGAAGTAGTTTCTACCCTGGTGAAGGGCCATATTCCCATCCAGGATCCGGATGAGGTTCGCGAAGCCGAGGAGAAAAGACGGCTGGATTACAGTAAATATCAAACCAGTCGACCTGATCAACAGGGGCAGGGCGGACCCCAGGATAAAGAAAGGAAAAAGGCTGAACCGATACGAAAAGATAAGAAAGTGGGAAGAAACGATCCATGTCCTTGCGGTAGCGGCAAAAAATACAAGAACTGTCACGGGAAAGTACAGGCCAATGTATAATAATATATGTGAATCTTAATGAGGGAATTCGAAAGGATTCCCTTTTTTAATACCTGATGTTGGGTTCCTGGCTGGCAATGGTGTGGTAAGCATGAAAGTAGGTGTGTCCCTCTTTGCCTTCGAAATGAAAGCTGTGTTTTCTCATGCCCTTGTTTGAGCGCGTGATCAGGGTGATGGTATTGGACCCCTTCTTTAATGGAATTCGGGCATAGGAAATGGAGTAGGGAAGGGTTTGCCAGTTGCGGGTGTCGGCTTTCTCTGTGACAGTATTTACGATATTTATAAGTGTTCCTAAACTCTCATCCTGCTCATCTGCTATCATCTCAAGGGCTTTTTTTGTTGCCAGTCGTGCGATCGAACTGGCCATCTCGCGCAGCATCCTGTCTTTTAGGGTCTTAAAGGCAATGTCGTTGATGTTTTGAAGCATCTCAACTTCATAGATACCGGAAGATGTTTGGATATCTGCCGATTTGAATACGGGCTTGCGCTCCACATACTTGGGAAAGGCAACTCTAAAGAATCGCAATTCTTCGAAAGCTGTTTTTTCTTTGTTGTTCTTATTTCCAATATAAATGGGGAAGGAAAGATCATATTCTTCGTTTACCAGGGTGAGGTAACCATGGCGCGAATTGGGAACTTTGGTAAAGTTAATGCTGTTTTCTGCTTTCACAGGCCCGAAACCATTCATCCAAAGAAAAACGAGTTCACCATTTTCAGAAGGCTTGTGCTCGTATCGCATGCCAAACTTTCGTTCGTAATACTCTACCTCATCTCTAAAACCCGTTAAGTAAGCCGTGCGCAACACATCTTTTTTTATTTGCCCTGGAACCTCAATATCAAAATAGGAAGCATAATCCCTTTCATAAACTTCCAGTGCATTTCTATAGGCAATAAAGGCATTGTTATAATCATGGTTGGCTTCATAAATCATCCCCATCAGGGCATGAGCAAAAGCGTCTCGTTGATAGCGGTTTTTATGGTCTTTATAGCGATCGTTGAGTTGATTAAGTTTGATGTTTATGCGCTTGCACTCCACAATGGCTTCATTGTATTTTCCCTGCCGGATAAAGTTCAGCGCCATGAAGTAGTTGACCATTACAGCTTCAAAATCCTCCGGCTTGTATGGTTTGATCCCCGGATTGGAAACCAGTGTTAGGGCATCCAGGTAGTAGTTTTTAATATAATCCTCGATAAGGTTTTCTGCAATTTGAAAATAATAATTTGATTCGGCTGGTTCCTGTAAAACCCATGAAACATACCCCCGGTTAAGATAGTGAAGCAGTTGATTTTTTCCTGATTTCCCCCTATTATCGGAGGCAAGCCATTTATCGGCTTTTTCAAAATTTCCCTGGTTCACATATTGCTGAAACTCCAGGGTTTTCATATAGTACGTGGCACAACCGGCCATGAAGACACCCGCGGAAATGATGAGTAATTTTATTAGCAATTTCCACTTCATGGCCTTTCTCAGCTTTTTAATTATTAATATATTTCTTGATTTCTTTTTCCCCTATCCAAACCACTTCGTTGGTTTCCAGGTTCGATAATTCCAGGTTTATTTGATAGAAGACGATTTTTTCACGTTTGTACACGTCTACAATAGAATTGATTGTTCCCTGTAGCATGAAATCGGCTCCCAGTTCCAATCCCCAGTCTTTGGCTGTTTCGGCAGAAGCATAATTTTGCTGATCTACCCTCTCATCTCTCAACTCGTTCCGCTTGCTCCCTGCCTGCACCAAACGGGCATTTCCGTCTTTAACGATAGCCCGTTCAATATCTTTAATGAAGGTTTCAGAATCGATATGCTCGTGGCTTTTGTTGCGAACCAGACCAACAATGATAATGGGACGTTTGCCATTTGTGGCCGATTTATAACTATTTAGCCAGGGGTCATGCAAGAGTTGCAGAACAAGGTCCTCAGCTACAAGCCGGGAATCTGAGTCATTCCATCTTCCACTCAAATCGATCTGTTCATCGGTGGAAATACGTTGCACCTGTCTTTTTGGTGCACAGGCCGAGAGTGATACAACAATTCCTATGAATAGTGAAACGTAAAGGGTTTTTCTCATTGCATGTAATTCTTAAGTTTTTGAATTTAGGGTTCGTTATAAAAACAAAGCAAATTTCAGGCCATTCTATCTGAACTGAAGATGGAGATAGTCATCAATTTTTAATTTCAATTCTGTAGATACCGGCATCAAAGGCAAACGTAACTTGTTTTCCATAATTCCCAGGCTGTGAAGAGCGGCTTTTACACCTGCAGGATTTCCTTCGGCAAAAAGCATATCTGTAAATGGTAGAATCTTATGATGTAGTTCTCTTGCCTCTTTTACATTTCCGTCAAGCGCATGTTGGATCATTTGGCTAAACTCAGCAGGCACCGCATTGGCAGTTACCGAGATAACCCCGTCAAAACCTGCTGCAATCAAAGGAAAGGTAATTGCATCTTCGCCTGATAGTACCAAAAAACCCTCTGGCTTATCTTTGGCAAGGTACATGCCCTGACTAAAATCTCCGGAGGCTTCTTTTACAGCAGCGATATTGTTGTGATCATGAGCCAGCTGAAGAGTGGTTTCTGCTTTTATATTCACGCCTGTTCTGCCCGGAACATTGTATACAATTAAAGGTACTGGCGAGGCTTTCGAAATGGCCGTAAAATGTTCGTATAATCCTTTCTGACTGGGCTTATTGTAATAAGGAGCCACCGATAGGATTCCGTCGATTCCTTTGAAATCCGTTTCTTCTATTTGATCAATTACTGCTTGGGTATTATTGCCGCCAATACCTACAGCAATGGGTACTTTCCCACCCGCTTCGGAAAGAAAAAAATCAACAACCTGCTGTTTTTCTTCCCGGGATAAGGTGACAGCCTCAGCAGTAGTGCCGAGAACCACCAGGTAATCAACACCTTTGGCAATCAGTCGGTTGATGTGTTTTTTTAAGGCTTCAAAGTCAAGCTCATTTTTTTTGGTAAATGGGGTAACTACCGCTGTTCCTGTTCCTCTAAATGGTGCTCGTGCTTTCATATCTTGTAAGTTTTATTGTTTTTGTAAATAAGGCTTGAGATTTGTCAGACAATGGGATTGTATAGAGATTCTATTCCTGATGATGATTGATTCTACCCAAATAATGTTTCATGTTTTCAATGAAAGGGGTTAGTTCGGCTTGTTCATTTGTATTGATTACCAGAT
>CAYVSF010000241.1:0-5284 GCA_964453775.1 uncultured Bacteroidales bacterium | reverse complement strand
TAAATTAATATATTAAAGAGTCTGTATAATAAACAGGCTCTTTTTTACTAGTGCAAAAATGCAGTGAACAATTTCTAAAAATTATTGTTTAAACACCCGAATGAACATTCAATCTAAAATAATGGATAAGAAGGAAGAAATACTGCAAACGACCCTACAGCTTATAGTAAGACAAGGCTTTCATGCCACTCCGATGTCTCAAATTATTGAGCAATCCGGCGTAGCGGCAGGAACCATTTACTACTACTTTAAGAGCAAAGAGGAACTTATCCACAGCCTCTATGCCCAATTGAAAGAAGAATTCGGAAGCGTTCTGAAGTCAACACCGCAGGCTGGAAAAAAATATAAGGAACGCTTTTTCAGCATTTGGGAAAATGTGCACCGATATTTCATTGAAGAACCCGATAAATTCAAGTTTTTAGAGCAGTATGCAAACAGCCCCCTTATCGACAGGGATGTAAGAGCTGCCAACACCCGGCACTATCAAAGTGCCTATGATTTTTTTGCAGAAGGGATTGAAGCCGGTGTTTTTCGTTCGCTTCCCGTGGAATTGATGGCCTCATTGGTATTTGGTAACATTGTTTCCACTGTAAAAACAGAACTTTCGGAAGAAACTACGCTCCAGCCGGGTTTAATAAATCAGATCATACAGTCGAGTTGGGACGGAATAAAAATCAATTAAAAGAAAATAGAAATAACAACAATAAATCATGAAAACTATGCAAACGAAAATTTTGGTTACCGGAGGCACCGGCTACATTGCATCCTGGATTATTAAATATCTGCTTGAAGACGGATATACGGTGCATACTACGGTGCGCGATAAAAGCAACAAAGAAAAATACAGTCATCTTAGAGAAATTGAGGATAAAAGCAAAGGAGAACTAAAAATCTTCGAAGCTGATTTGCTGGATGAAGGTTCCTTTAAAGAAGCCATGGCAGGTGTAGAAAGGCTTATACACACTGCCTCACCCTTCTTTATATCAGGAATTAAAGATGCCCAAAAGCAATTGATAGAACCTGCTAAGATGGGAACAAAAAATGTACTGGAAACAGCCAACGAGGTAGAAACGGTTAAGAAAATTGTTGTTACCTCCAGCGCTGCTGCCATTTATGGTGACAATGCCGATATTTACAAAGCTCCGCATAATACCTTCACGGAAAAGATCTGGAATACCTCAAGCAACTTAAAGCATCAGCCCTATTCCTATTCAAAAACAGTAGCTGAGAAGCAGGCATGGGAAATTGCAGAGAAGCAACATCGTTGGATTCTAACAACCATCAATCCCGGATTTGTCATTGGACCATCCCTGACAAAAAGGACAGATTCCACCAGTATCGATTTTGTTAAATCCATTGTTGACGGCCGTTTTAAAATGGGAGTTCCCGATTTATACATTGGAGTTGTGGATGTGCGTGATGTCGCCAGAGCCCACATCAATGCCGCTTTGCTTGAAAAAGCCACCAGCAGGCATATTTTAATTGCAGAAACCTTAAATGCACTTGATTTGGCAGGTTTTGTCAAAGAAAAGTACGGTGATCGTTATCCGGTACCCAAAAAGCATCTCCCCAAATTCTTGCTGTATATCTTTGGTCCTTTTATGGGATTCACCTGGAAATACATCAAGTTGAATATAGGCATTCCCATGAAATTTGATAATTCCTTTAGTAAAGAAAACCTTGATATTGATTACCGGGAGCCCAAAGATTCCATACTGGATCATATCAATCAGCTGGTTCAAGACAGGCTGGTAAAAAAATAAAGAAACAGGCAGAAAGCCTGCTTTCTACTGAGCGTTATAATAAAAAAACCTGCCGGAACTTTCGGCAGGTTTTCTATTCTTAGCAATTCATTAGAACTTATAAACAAAGCCAATAGAGGTATTTAGGAGATATCCCTGAATGGTATATCCGTCATTTATTCCCAATTTATAGCTCGTAACATCGTTACTGGCAGTTGAAAATGAAGCGAGTGATGGCATCAACATATGAATACCGAAACGTTCGCTGATTGTGTAAACCACTCCGGGTCGTATACGTAAACCAAAAGAGCTAATGACATCTTTGGATGATCCGCCGGGATTTTCACCACCAGCAAAGCTAATGGGCAATTCTGCCTGCGCCATAAAACCAAAATTGCCTGTATTTGCGAAGGTAAACCTTCCGAAAGGAACAATGGAAGTGGTATTTGTTTTATCCGTTCCTGCAGCCAAATCCTGTCGTGCAGCCGTGTATCCAATTTTACCTCCAATAGCCCAATTACTATTTAGTTGATAACCTGCCTCTGGAATTATTGAAAATGTGCTAACCGTAGTTGAACCCACTGTCTGTCCCGAAACGAGTAAACTCCCACCCAGCCATAAGCCGGAATCCTGTGCTGATAGCATATTCATTGAACCTATGAATAGTAATGCAGCTACTAAAACTTTCTTCATCATATTAATTTTATATGTTTTAAAACTAGATAAGCTCCAATGCACGGGCAAAAGAGCTACACAAATCTAGCAAAACTTTTGAAAAACAATCGATGTTATTCAGGAATTCTCCAACTCACACCAAGTCCAAGCAATCCTTCGGGTGAAATATCAGAAAGTCCCATACCAAAGGAAATATCCACCTGCAGGTTGTGGCGGACTGAATAGGTAAATCCGCCATCTATCCTATTGTCTCCATTCAAATTTGGAGCATAAAAACCATACCACTCCACAAAAGTATTGAGTTTGTCTGTGAGGCCAATCCCTGCCACCAGGCTGTAATACGTAAGGGTTCGATAGTAATAATCCTCCCAAATGAAACCTGCGTTGTATCCGATGCTTAGGCGGTCGTTCAATACGTTTTCAAAGGCAAATAGCAATTCCGGAGTCAAATGCTCCTGCTTAAAGGCCGATTTCCCGGTTTCAGGAATGGTTAAAGCAGCAATTACGGCAATACGGGGTTTCCATCCTTCGCCTTCATTAATCAGAGTTTTAGCACCAATGCTCAAAGGAGAAAGTCCTTTTTGCTGCAAGCCATCCCGTTCAATTAACATATCAGTACCAATACGAAGTTCGGCATGGGAAAACAATCCGATACGCAGCAAAGCTGTAGGAGCCGACAACACCCTGTTATTTTTTGAAAAACGATCGCACAAAATCCCCGCTTCCAGCTGGTAGAAGCCTTGTGGCACAATATAAGCCGACTCAGTCTGATCAGGCCTGTCGGTAATCATTTCGGGAATATCTTCATCCAATTGAGCGGGTAGGGTAATTGTAAATAAAAAGAATAATGAAAGTAAAGTCAGTTTTTTCATAGTCAGTTGTTCAAATTAATAATTACAAAAGTAGCGTATCCTATCAATATACATTTTTTTAACATATATTAGATGAAATGCTTTTTGATGTTAACAAAAGCTTTGTATTTTTGTTTGAGGCAGAATAAGAATTACAGGAATGAGTAAAGACACGATAAAAGCGCGAATTGATAAATTACGCCAGGAGCTTCACGAGCACAATTACAACTATTACGTAAAAGCCAAACCCAAAATTAGCGACTTTGAGTATGATATGTTGCTAAAAGAACTCTCAGAACTCGAGGAGCAATACCCAGAATATAAAGACCCCAACTCTCCCACACAGCGTGTAGTAAATGATATTAACAAAGAATTTGAACAGGCCAGGCATCAATTTCCCCTGCTTTCGCTTAGCAACACTTATTCAGAGCAGGAGGTCATTGATTTTGAAAAACGACTAAGAAAGGAGATTTCAGAGGATATCCTGTATGTATGCGAGTTAAAGTATGACGGAGTTGCCATCAGCCTGAGTTACGAAAATGGCATTCTCAAGCGGGCAGTCACTCGCGGCGATGGTTTAAAGGGTGATATCGTTACCAATAATGTAAAAACCATTGGAAGTATTCCCTTAAAATTAAGAGGGAACAATTACCCTGCCAGCTTTGAAATCAGGGGCGAAATTTTAATGCCCAGGGAGGGTTTTCAGAAACTAAATGAAACAAGAGAAAAAGACGGGGAAAGCACCTTCGCCAACCCCCGAAATGCAGCTGCAGGAACCCTAAAGTTGCAAAAATCATCCATGGTGGCAAAAAGGCCACTGGATTGCCTGCTTTATTTCGTGCAGGGAGAAAATCTACCCTATGATAATCACTACGACAATTTAATGGCAGCCAAAGATTGGGGCTTCAAGGTTCCTGATCATGTTACGAAGGCAAAAGACATCAAAGAGATCTTCAATTTCATCAACCACTGGAACAAAGCTAAAACTAATCTACCCTATGAAATAGATGGTGTCGTTATTAAGGTGAACGATTACCAACAGCAGAAGCGCCTGGGCATGACAGCCAAATCACCCAGATGGGCTATTGCATACAAATTCCAGGCAGAACAGGCTATAAGCAAAGTAAAAACAGTTGATTTTCAGGTAGGTCGAACCGGTACAGTGACACCGGTGGCCAATCTTGAACCGGTACAATTGGCAGGGACAACCGTAAAAAGAGCCTCGCTGCATAATGCTGATCAGATTGAAATCCTGGATATCAGGATAGGTGATACTGTTTTTGTTGAAAAAGGGGGAGAAATAATACCCAAAATCGTGGCGGTAGACAAAGATCAGCGACCAAAAGAAAGCCATCCGCTAAAATTTGTTAAAAATTGCCCAGCATGTGGAACAGAGCTAAAACGGGAAGAAGGAGAAGCCCGGCATTACTGCCCCAACAGCGCAGGTTGTCCGCCCCAAATCAAAGGAAGAATTGAACATTTTGTAAGCCGAAAGGCCATGAATATCGGAGGTGCCGAAGCTACCATTGATAGCCTTGTAAACAAGGGACTCATTAATGACAGTGGAGATCTGTATAAACTAAGTAAGGACGATATCCTTGGTCTTGAGCGCTTTGGAGAGAAATCGGCACAAAACCTGCTGGACAGTATTGAAGCATCAAAAAAGGTAGCTTTTGAACGGGTTTTATATGCACTGGGGATTCGCTATGTAGGTGAAACAGTAGCCCGGACACTGGCACAGGAATTTGGCTCTATTGAAGCTTTACAGAAAGCTAATGAAGAAGAACTTACAGCTGTTGACGAAATTGGAGAACGGATTGCGGCCAGCATTAAAGCCTATTTTGAAAAGGAAAATCACCAGGAACAGATAAAAAAACTAAAAGATGCAGGCGTACAGCTGGAAGCCAATACGGAAGAGCATCAATCGAACAAATTGAAAGGACTTACCATTGTTATCTCTGGAAGCTTTCAACAGCATAGCAGGGATGAACTGAAAGACTTAATTACCAAACACGG
>CAYVSF010000240.1:0-5306 GCA_964453775.1 uncultured Bacteroidales bacterium | reverse complement strand
AGTGTAGCCATTTCCGCCAGGTAATTTCCCTTTGGTGTCAAACAGGAAATAATCGGTAACATCTGTGTACTTTCTGCAGTGGCTTAAGGTGCTTTTCCCTTTGAAAGAGAAGCTTTTTATCACCTCAAGCTCTTTTGCTTTTAGTTTTTCACAAAGCTCCGGGGACTCATTTCCGTGGAGCTGTATAGTGTCAAGATGATATTTTTCTGCATATTGGTAAATCTTTTCGCTGTTTTCATTGACAAAAACTCCTGTTTTTTTTATCCTGTCGGGGACATAACGAATACTTTTGGGATTTAAATACTTTGGGGCAAAACGGGATGATAAGGGATAAAAAATGAATCCGATATAGTCCGGTTTAACTTCATTTACCAAATGTCTGATGTTGTTGATGTACTTCAGACCGCAAACTTTAATTTTTAACTTGTTCATAAGATTGGTTTTTTGAGTGTTTGTTTTTTTGCTGTAAAAGCAATTGATATTGCCTGATAAATTGTTTACAAGCTCCACCGGGATTTCTGCTTTTCATAAAACCTGTGCCAATCAGGAATCCGTCAAAACCTGCCTGCTTAAGTTCAAGTAGCGTCCTGGGATCTTCGATGCCACTCTCACTGATGCAGGTGAAATTTTTCCGGAAAGATGAAATAAGATCGTATGAATGTTGAACATTCACTTTCATGGTTTCCAGGTTCCGGTTGTTTATTCCCAGTAAATCTGCTTCTTCTGTAATCTTTCCGGATTCCTCTGGGGAATGGATTTCAAGTAAAACTTCCATAGAGAGCGAATGTGCTATACTGATAAAATGTTGTATTTCTTTCTTCGTAAGAATAGCTGCAATAAGCAGAATGGTATCTGCACCAGAAGCCTTTGCTTCAATAATCTGATATTCATTGATGATGAAATCTTTTTGAAGGATGGGGCAATAGTTTTCATTTCTTGCATCTTTTAAATCGTTTAGATTTCCACCGAAGTAATAGTTATCGGTAAGGACGGATAAACCCGAGGCGCCTGCCTGCATGTATTCAAGTGTGATTTGTGCCGGGTCGGCCAGCTTATTAATGAACCCCTGGCTGGGAGATTTTCGCTTGAATTCGGCAATGATGCCTGATTTATCGTTCCTGAGTATGTAGTTTTTCATAGAGACAGCTTTCGTTTCGAAATAGAGGCTCTTTTCCAAAAGCTGAACAGGGAAAAGTGTTTTCCGGTCTTCCACTTCCAGTTTTTTGTTGATGGCTATTTTTTCGAGTAAGTTCATTGTACAGGCATTTATTGGTTATTCATTAGTTTAGAGAACACACTATAGGCCCTGCCTTTCTCAATAGCATCTCTTGCAATGGTGAGACATTCCTGGAAACTGGCTTGGGGCTCCATGTTTTGTATGGCGAGGGAGGCATTTGCCAACACTACTGATTTTTGAGCAGGGGAGCTTTCATTTTTTAAGACGGAAAGGAAGATTTCAGCCGCCTTTGCTTTTGTTGTCCCTCCATGTATTAAAGCAGGATCGATGGGTTTTTCCCGAAAAAGGGAAGGGGAAATGGTTGTTTCTCCGTCATTGGAGTATAACCTGCAATCTCCGGTCAGCGACACTTCGTCGTAGCCATCGAGGCTGTGAAGTATCATATATTTTTTATCGCTGCCCTGATAGATATAATGGTACATCCTGGCAATTTCCAGATTGAATACACCTATTAGTTGGTGAGAAGGTTGAATGGGATTCACCATGGGGCCCAGAAGGTTGAAAAATGTTTTTACAGCCATCTCTTTCCTTACCGGAGCAATGTTTTTCATGGCCGGATGAAAGATAGGAGCATGTAAAAAACATATTCCTGCATTTTCCAATTCCCGGTTGAGCTTCTTTTCGTTGTTTGAAAATTGGTACCCGAGATATTCAAGAATATTCGAAGAGCCCACCGAAGAAGACACTCCGTAATTTCCATGCTTGGTAACCTTATATCCTGCTCCTGCAAGAACAAATGAGGCCAGGGTGGAAATATTGAAGGTATTCTTCCCATCTCCTCCTGTACCACATAAATCAATGGAACGATCCACATCCAGCTGGATGTTTACGCAAAGTTCCAGCATGCCTTCTCTAAAACCCTGCAGCTCTGGAAGAGCGATGGGGCGCATTTGGAAAACGGTTAGAAATGCAGCCATTTGAGAGGCATTGTATTTCCCTTTTGCAAAGTCAATGAGGATATTTTTTGCCTCATTTTTGCTGAGGTTATAATTATTGAATAAGCGGTTTAATATAGTTTTCATCTGTTTATATTTTTATTTTTCAATTGTCAGATGGAACCACATGATGTAAAATAATCATTGTTGTTTGTGATTAATAATTATTTTAATCATGCTTGTTTCATTTTGTATTATTTTTGATATCAGCAAAAGTTATAGGGCAATGTGTTTAGGCGTTTTGTATCATATTTACTGCTACCGGCATTTACCAGCAAGATTTCCTCATTTGGGTATAGCCAGTTTCTTAACAATTGCTCACCCAGCGGGGTGAGAATAGATTCGGGATGAAACTGGAAACCCTGTAAATCATATTTTTTGTGTTTTACGGCCATGGGAATTCCTTCCGTATCCCTTGCGGTAATTTCAAGTGTTGACGGCAAGGTTTTGCCATCAACTATCCAGCTGTGATACCGCCCTGCCATAAATTTGTCGGGTAGGTTGCGAAAAATGGAAGCTGCTGGCTTTTCCGGAATGATCCATCCGGCTTTACCATGCATTACCTCATGCATCTGCATTAGTTTTCCCCGAGCAAGCTCTGCAATCGCTTGCATCCCCAGGCAAATACCCAGTATGCTTTTGCTGGCTGCAAGCGCAGTGATGATTGATTTTAGGTTTCCGGCCTCATCCGGAATTCCCGGACCGGGAGAGAGTATGATCTTGTCAAATTGCAGCAGATCGGCGGCACTAACTTCATCATTCCTGCCTACAGCTACTTCGCTTCCTGTAATCTTGTGTAAAAGGTGAACAAGATTATAGGTGAATGAATCATAATTGTCCAGTACAAATAGTTTCATAATTTTGATTTTAAAAGGATTTATTGGATAATTCAATGGCATTTTTCAATGCTGCCAGTTTATGATCAACCTCCTGCAGTTCTTTTGCTTCATCGCTGCTAATCACGATTCCTGCACCGGCCTGGTAATGCAGTAGGTTGTTTTTACTAAAAAAAGAGCGAATGGTAATCGCGTGATTGCTTTCTCCATTCGCTCCTATAAAACCAATACAGCCTCCGTAAAAACCCCTTGCTTCGGGCTCGTATTGGTTGATGAGTTCAATTGCTTTATACTTGGGTGCTCCACTCAGTGTTCCCGCCGGAAAGGTCTCAAATAAAAGATCGATAGCACCTTTCCCTTGCTTTATTTTTCCTTTTACTTTTGAAACAATGTGTATCACATGGGAAAAGAACTGTATCTCTTTGAATTTTTCTACACCAACATCCAGACATGATTTACTCAGGTCATTTCTTGCCAGGTCCACTAACATAACATGTTCGGCATTTTCTTTGGGATCTTCCAGCAGTGCTTTAGCCCGCCTTTCATCCTCTTCATCCTGCCCGCTCCGGGGAAATGTTCCTGCAATGGGATTGATGAAAGCTTCACCATTCTTAGTAACCAATTCCATCTCGGGCGATGAACCAAAAATTTTGTAGTCGCTGTAATCAAAATAGAACAAATAGGGAGATGGATTCAATGACCGCAATTGCCTATACAGGTTGAATTCATCCCCTTTAAATTTTTGACTATATCGTCGGGAAAGTACCAGTTGGAAAACATCGCCGCGTTTGCAGTGCTGTTTGGCTTTTGCAACCATTCTTTTAAACTCCTCATCCCGCAGATTTGAAGTTTCAGGCCCTGTACTTTTAAATGGATAGTCGGGAATACGATGCGTTTTTATTGTTGATATAAGCGCTTGAAGTTGACTTTCCTCTCCGGGCATGATATTTTCATGGATATAGAGTTGGTTTTGTAAGTGGTTAAAGGAAATGATGAAACGGTACAATCCATATCTGATAAGCGGAATTGCCCTTTCCTCTTCCTGTGTTCGGGTAGAATTGGTATCCATAAACTTTATGGATTCGAAATTCAGGTGTCCAAAGAACCCATTGATGCCTTCCTGCGGCTCTTCTAGATTAAACTGTTGTGTAAAATCTTCAAAAGCTTGCTGTACTTCTTTTTCCGATTGGATTTTCTGCGATGAAACAGCTTGCTTTGCAATTTGTGTGATTATCTCCTCTTCAGTCGCACTAAATTTCGCTATCGGATCTAATGCAATATAGGAGAAGCAGTTTTCCAAATGGTGGAAATCATTGCTTTCCAACAGTAATGCATTGGAGTAGTTGTCTCTTAGAATGCGATAGAGGCTTACAGGAGTAAAGCTGTCTGCAAGCATTTGAGTGTTCCGGGATTCTAGTGTAATCATTTTTTTTAGATGAATTTGGTTCAACAAAAAAGGCCTGTCGTGAGTCGACAGGCCTTTAATTTTTGGATATAGCAGTCTTACCTCACGATTTTCGTGCAGGATTGTGCCACCACCAGGTTCTGTTTATTTGTCTATTCATTGTATTTAATTAAAAAAGGCCCACCGTGCACCGGTGAGCCTTTTATTTTTTTGTAGCTATACCTTTATCAGCACGATTTTTTCGCGTTCATAAAGTACCACCACCATATTTTTTGACTTAATTGCTTCATTTTGCTTTTTTCTACGCAACAAATCTAGAAATTTTTTCTTTGATTTCAAATAAAGACCGGAAAATTGTTTAAAAACGGTTCATAAACTCATCCCGGATCGTGTTTTTACTTTAAGAACTTTTGTATATTTGCCATCGATGTGGTTCCGCGGAATTTTTTCCAAAGGATGAAAAGGGAATCAGGTGAAATTCCTGAACAGTTCCCGCTGCTGTAAGTTCTTTACGTTTTGAGCATCTTTGCCACTGTCTTAACCCAAAATAAGACGGGAAGGCGTTCAAAACCAGGAACAAGTCAGAAGACCTGCCGCATCAGGTAGTTTTACCATTATATGTTCGGGTTAAAACATATAATTTCGATACTATGGTACACTTCTTATCGATGGGATCCCAGATGTACGCACTTCTCGATTTTGTATGTTTTAGTCGATTGTTACAAAGTATTAACAATTAAACTAAAACGATTTGTTATGAAATTTAAATTTACCTGGTTGATTGCCTTGCTGGGCTTTAGTCTAGTTTTTACTTCCTGCGAAGATGAAGATACATTCATAACGCAGGAGGCCGATTTTGAAGATTTGACCCTGGAAGAAGAAAGTTACTGGAA
>CAYVSF010000239.1:0-5312 GCA_964453775.1 uncultured Bacteroidales bacterium | reverse complement strand
AATAATCTGGCTCTTTTATATTATGAAGCAAATAATCTGGAATTAAGTTTAGAATTCTTCCTGAAAGCACTACATACCAGCGAAGAATATAACAATACAAGAGATATAGCAGCTTATGCAAGAGAAGTTGCCTTAATTTATGAAAGAATTAGCAACTATAAAAAAGCGATAGAATACTACCAATTGGCCCTTGAATCTATTCGTAAACTAGGTGATAAAAGATTAGAAAGCTTGTTGTTATCAGGATTTGGAAATTTGTATAATTCGCTTTCGGCCTATGACCAATCCCTGGAAATGCATCTGGAGGCATTAAGAATAAGCCAAATGCGCAATGACACAAGTGCTTTGGCCCACATCTCTAACAGCATAGGTATTGTTTATCAAAACCTTAAGGAATACGATAAAGCCTTGGACTATTTTCAACGAGGACTTAATTACTATAAAGCCTATGGGAACAAAGGAGGTGAAGCAGCTATAATAAACAATCTGGGCATTATTTATGATGATAGAGGGAACAAAGAAAAGGCTCTTGAATATTATCAAAAGTCCCTGGAGATGGCCATACAAAGTGAGGACAATTCGGGTATAGCCACCGGACATAATAATATCGGACTCATCCATTATGATTTGGGAAATTATAATAAAGCGCTGAAGCATTTTAATAAATCTCTTTCCATCAGCATTGAAAATCAGAATAAATACTCAATAGCCAATACCAATAACAACATAGCAAAACTGTATATTGCATTGGAACAGTACGATGCAGCCATAGAGAAACTTAATGCAGCTAAAAAAATTGCTGAGGCTATAAACGCCAAGGAAGTCTTATTGGAGAATTATCAGCTAAGTTCCCAGCTCTATGAAATGCAAGGCCGATATAAAAAAGCCCTGCAGTTTTACAAACAATATACCAGTGTTGAAGATAGCATATATTCAGAATCAAGTGCAGAGAAGATTGCCGAAATGGAGGTGAAATATGAAACTGAAAAGATTGAAAAAGAAAATGAGATTCTAAGAAAAGACAACCAAATTCATGTTTTGGAAATCAACAGGCAGAAGAACTGGAATATTTTTTTAATCGCTTTGTCATTCCTGATTTTCCTAATTGCCATCTTAGTCTATAGTCAATTCAGGTTAAAACAAAAAACCAACCATTTGTTAGCGTCCAAAAATAATGAATTGAAAGAAACCAACGCAAAGCTTAAAGCCTCGGAACAAAACCTAAAGAAATTGAACGCAACCAAAGATCGTTTCTTTTCTATCATTGCTCATGATTTAAAAAACCCTTTCCAGGCGCTATTGGGATATTCAGAAATACTTTCCAAAAAAATTCATACCCTGGATAAAGAAGAACTGGCTAGTTACGCCCGAACTATTTATGAATCCTCCCAAAATTTGTTTAACCTTTTGGCTAATCTATTGCAATGGTCGCGTACGCAGCTGGGTACAATTAATTACAAAGAAGAAATCATTTCAATCCAGGATGCCATAAATGAGGTATTGCCACTGCTGCAAGTTCCTGCCAAAGAAAAGAACATATCCCTCGAAGCAAATATTGATCCAACTACTACGGTACATGCTGACAGGAATGTTATATCCACTGTATTAAGGAACTTAATCAACAATGCTATAAAATTTACCCAGAACAATGGAGAAGTAAAAATCACTTGCAATACAAACACCTCAGATGCAATTGTTTCCATTGCAGATAGCGGGAAAGGTATAAGCAGTGAAAACCTCCAAAAGCTGTTCAGAATTGATCAGAATATTTCCACAAAAGGAACTGCAAATGAGGAAGGAACCGGACTTGGTTTAATATTATGCAAGGAATTGATTGAAAACAGTGGAGGAAAAATCTGGGTTGAGAGTAAACTGGGCTACGGTAGTATTTTTAAATTTAGTCTTCCGCTTTCGAAATAAAGAGTTATAGAAACATGTATCATTCAAAGAAAATAACCTTGCTGTTGTTGGTAATTATTCTCTTTGGGATAAAAACAACTGCTCAGAACACTATTGAAGACAGTCTAAGGGCATTGCTTCCTGAAGCTGAAGATAACCAAAAAATCAGTTTGTATATTGAATTATCCGAGCAATTACTCACTGATGATACTCAGAAGAGCCTCAACTATGCGGGAAAAGCACTGGAGTTGGCAAATAAACTGCAGAAAAAAATACAATTGGCGAAGGCTCAAAGCCTTATTGCAACAGGCTATCATCAGCAGCTAAGGTACCAGGCTGCTATTGAATATTATGGTAAAGCATTAAGCAACTATCCTTTCTCAAAGTATAAAAAAGAAGCAACAAATTTATTAAAGCAAAAGGCGGATGCGCATAAAAGCTTAAGCGAATTTGATAAAGCAGAGGAAAATTACAAAAAGTCACTTCAACTTGCATTAGAACTTCAAGACTCAATTCAAACCATACAGTTATACAATCGGTTAGGTATTATCTATCGATTAACAAATCGTTTTGAGCAATCGCTTAGCAATCATCAAATGGCTATTTCTTATGCCCAAAACTTAAAGGGAAAAAAGCATTTAGCTGAAAGTTACAACTATACAGGTAGTTTATATTGGAATAACAGTCAACTTGACAGTGCCCTAAGGTACTATAGAAAAGGGCTTAATATTTTCAGAAAAATAGATGATAAAAAGGGGGAAGCTCATATTCTAAATAATATCGGTCTTGTATTGAGGGATCAGGGCAACTATTCTAAAGCTATTGAATACCATAAAAAATCCCTCAGCCTGCAGGTATCAATCCAAAATAAGATAGGTGAGGCGCAAACCCTCAACTACATTGGTAGCAGCTATCTCCGTGTAAATTCTTTTGATAAAGCCCTTGCGTATTATCATTCATCGCTCCATATTCGTCAGACCATAAACCAACTACCAGAAATTGGGAAATCACTGAATAATATTGCGCTTGTATATTTAAAAAAACAGGATTTCGCTGCAGCAGATTCCATTAGCAAAGAAGCACTAAAAATATTTATCCGGATAGGCAACAAGCAACTTATAGCCAACACATTCAATACACTAGGAAATATTCAGCTGAAGTTAAAAAACTTTGAAACCTCCTTAAATTATTATTTACAGGCACTTCAGATAAGAAAGGAAATTGGAGATAAAAACGAGATTGCCGGCTCACTGAATAATATTGGTATTATTTATGACAATATTGGAAGTTATGAAAAAGCACTGGGTTTTTATCTTGAAAGCTTAAGCTATAAAAAAAAGATTGGAGATATACGCGAACTTGCCTTTTCATATCACCTGATAGGCAACACCCATTTGAAAGCCGGAAATTACGATGAAGCACTTAAATATTACCTGGATGCCCTGAAGTACAGGAAAGAGATTGGAGATCAAAAGGATATTGCACGCTCTCTTAGAAGCATATCAGTAGTTCATAGCCATAGGGGTGAGAATAAGAAAACCATTAAGAGCTTCCAGGATGCAATAGAGCTTTACACAACGCTCCATGATTCCCTCGGTTTGAGTCATAGTTATAATGAAATGGGCAATCATTATCTTGGCGTAAATAAACACAATAGTGCTCTGGAATGCTTTAACAGGGCTAAAGATTTTTTGGCCAATAAAAAAAGTCCTTTCCTGGATGCATTACTAACAAGAAAAATTGGAGAAATCCAGCTTTCGCATGGCAATCCAGGAGATGGTTTAAAAAATATCAAATCCTCAGCTTTAGCAGGAAAAAGGCTCGGTAATTTAGAAATGCTTAAACAAGCTTATAGTGCTTTATACAGCTATTATAAAGAACTAAACACAGATAGTGCATTGGTCTATTTTATCCAATTAACAAGAGTTAATGATTCCCTTGAAAAGCAATTTAACAATCAGAGATTGCTGGAAATCCAGATGAATTACGAGCTGGAGAGAAGCCAGGAAGAACTAGATAAAGCAGAATATATCAACCAGAAATTAAGTGATCAAACCAAAGAAAAGGATCTGCAACTTCACAAGCAAAAAATAATAAGAAACCTGCTTTTAATTATTATTGTTCTTATTCTTAGCCTTGTGGCATTATTTTACTTCCAGATTAGACAAAGAAAAAAGACCAATCTGTTATTACAGGACAAATACGATGAGATAGAACGTTCCAATAAGCTGCTCTCTGAAAGTGAAAAAGATCTAAAAAAGCTAAATGCAACAAAAGACAAGTTCTTTTCCATAATGGCCCATGACTTAAAAAATCCATTCAATGCACTACATGGCCTTACAGAACATATTGCAGGAAATTTTGAAAACCTGGATCGAAAAGAACTTAAAGAATCGGTAAACATCATACACGATTCTGCAGAAGAACTGATGGACTTGCTGGAGAATTTACTTCATTGGTCAAGAAGCCAAAGAGGGAAAATGCCATTTAAACCCAGGAATATTGACCTTCAGGAAATCATAAAGAGAAATATTTCTCTGCAAAAGATGAATGCAGAGAAAAAAAATATTATCATTGATAATAAAGTACCTGCTCCCTGCCTGGTGAAGGCAGATGAGGATATGCTTACCGCCATCATAAGAAACCTGCTTTCCAATGCCATCAAGTTTTCGTACCCGAACAGTAAGGTAACAATTGATTTCGCAGAAAAGGATGAGAACTTTGAGATAAAGGTGATTGACCGTGGCATGGGAATGACACAAGAAACCATAAACAAACTATTCCGCTTGGATGTTCATTACAGTACAAAAGGGACATCAGAAGAACAGGGAACAGGCCTTGGTCTAATACTTTGTCATGAATTTGTTGAAAAGCACAGAGGAGAGATTCATGTTAACAGTAAGCTGGGAGAAGGCAGTACATTTACGATAGCAATACCAAAAAAACAACCCTAATATGGCAAAAAAAACAATCACATATGAAGAGGCCGTGGAAGAGATTGAAAGTATCCTCTCGAAACTTGAAAATGATGAACTCAACGTGGACGAGTTGGGAGAAAAAGTAAAACGTGTATCTTTCCTTATCAACCATTGCAAGAGAAAACTGCGGTCAACCGAACAGGAAGTTGAAAAAATACTAAAAGACATCGATGATGTTGGAGAAGATCTAACGGAGGGATAGTTAGTCGATATGATAGGAGTTTTAATTATAATAGGATTGAAAAATTATCTATAAATTGTTTCGGCATGAATACGTTGTGAGATTAAATATAATACAAGTAAATAACTGACATCCAGATATAATTAAATAAAAAAGTGGTTCTTTATATTTGAATTGATGAAAAATAGTGGTATCTTTTATAATTGTTTTATGAACCATTAAATGGTATAGTGCAATTTTATAAAATCAAAATG
>CAYVSF010000238.1:0-5380 GCA_964453775.1 uncultured Bacteroidales bacterium | reverse complement strand
GGTAATGACATTCATGAAGCACATTCTTAAATCGGGAAAAGTAATCAGCTTTGATATTGCTGAGGTATCGCCTCGTTTTGATGATGATAACCACACCGCTAAACTGGCATCTGTTTTGATATATGGCTTGGTTAATACTTTTATAGAGCAGATAAATGAATGATTTTTCAAAATTTACGATTCGTGTATATGGCTTGTTTTTGAATAGTCGAAACGAGCTTTTGGTAGTGGATGAATACCAGCTGGACACGGCGATGACGAAATTTCCAGGAGGAGGACTGGAATATGGGGAAGGACCGGTGGATTGCCTTAAACGTGAGGCGATGGAGGAGATGAATCAAGCCATTTCTGTGGGAAAGCACTTTTATACCACCCATTTTTTTCAACCTGCTTTTTTTTACCGGAATGTGCAGTTGTTAAGTATTTACTACAGGGCAGAGTTGTTAGAACCTGAACGTTTTACCGCCTCTAAACAAGCTTTCGATTTTGAGGAGAAAAAAAATGGGAATATGAGTTTTCGCTGGATGCCGCTGCAAGATATTTATCCTGAGATGTTTACTTTCCCGGTCGACCAACATGTTGTTAAAATGATTGAGGAAAAGGGCCTTTAGTCAGCTTTTATTCCGGCTTGAAGTTTCATGAGCCTGCGTACTAGTACTTCCCATGAATATTTTTTCTTTTCTTCAAGAACGCCTTTCACAAATTCAGCTTCTCTGCCATGGGCATAATAATCGTGAATGGCTTCTGCAATAAGTTTTGGATCTGTATCGCATACATAGCCCACTTTTTTGTGAGGAATGATTTCCGATAGCCCGCCAACATTCGTTACCAGCATCGGACGTTCAAAATGATAGGCAATTTGAGTGACACCGCTTTGTGTAGCAGTGCGATAGGGTTGAACAATTATGTCTGCAGCCGAAAAGTAATATTTAACATCTTTTGCAGCTACAAAGCTGTCTGTAAGAATAAACTGTTCTTCCAGCTGGTTTTCTTTAATTTTATTTATATAGTTCGATTTGTTTTCGTAAAATTCTCCGGCTATCAGGGCTTTTAAATCGGGGTGTTGTTGTTTTAGGTTCGCCATGGCATCAATTAAAAGATCCAATCCTTTGTATTTTCGGATGATGCCAAAGAAAAGGAGGTATTTTTGTGCCTTATCAAGACCAAGCTTTTCCTTTGCCTTATCTTTTTGAATAATAGGACCGAAGTGGTCATAAATGGGATGTGGCGTAAATAGTTTATTTTGATTTTTTACAAACTTTTCCAGATCCTTCAAAACCGCCTTTGACATGCTTAGGTATCCATGGCATGCTTTTAGAAAGTATTTGTTGAAGAGCTTTGATGCAGGAAATTTTTCATGAGGAATAATATTGTGCAGAATGCCAATCTTTTTAATCTTCTTGTTGCCTGCAAATCTTAAAGTAGTTCCCAGGGCAGGCGCCATAAAAGGCATCCAATAATGGGTGAGAATGAGCTCAGGCCTGTAGGATTTAATTTTAATGGCAGCGCGTAACCAGGAAAAGGGATTTACAGAATTGATGCAGCGGATTATTTCTGTTCCGACAGGAGATTTTCCTTCCGCATATTGCGTTTTTCCCGGAAAGAGAAAGCCCGGGTATTGAAGGCTGAAAGTATATATCCGGCATTCATGTCCATCCTTTTCAAGTGCAGTAGCAAGGGCGTGATTAAAATCTGCGATTCCCCCACGATATGGATGTGCCGGGCCAATTAATGCAATCCTCAAGCGACTAGAATTTTAACTTTTGATCAATTTGATATTTGTTCCTATCTGCTGATGATCGGCTAACCAACTCTCCAAGGAAACCTGCCAAAAATAGTTGGGTACCGATAATCATGGCTGTAAGTGCCAGGTAAAAATAGGGGCTTTCTGTAATTAACCGGGCAGGGAGATGATGGCTTAGTAAATAAAGCTTTTTCACTCCCAGGTAAACTGCAGCCAGGAAACCCACAAAAAACATCAGGGTTCCAAGGGTGCCAAATAAATGCATGGGGCGTTTGCCAAATTTGGTGATAAAAGTTATTGATATCAAATCCAGGTATCCTTTTATAAAGCGATCAATCCCGAACTTGGTTACACCATACTTCCTTTTTTGGTGTTGGACGACCTTCTCACCGATTTTTCTAAAACCCGCTTGCTTTGCAATAACCGGAATGTACCGGTGCATTTCTCCATAAATTTCAACACTTTTTATCACTTCTTTCTTATAAGCTTTTAAACCGCAATTGAAATCATGCAATTTAATACCGGTCATTACCCGGGCTGTTCGGTTAAAAAATCTGCTGGGAATAGTTTTGGTAATCGGGTCGTACCTCTTTTTTTTCCACCCCGATACCAAATCATACCCTTCATCAGTGATCATACGATACAAATCCGGTATCTCATCAGGACTGTCCTGTAAATCAGCATCCATGGTTACGGCCACATCACCTGATGCATGTTGGAAGCCAACATGCAGGGCAGCAGATTTCCCAAAGTTTCTACGAAATTTAATGCCTTTTACCTGTTCTTTCTCCTCAGATAGTTTTTCGATAACTTCCCATGATTTATCATCACTTCCATCATCGATTAGCAGTACTTCAAAGGAGAAGTGGTGCCTGTTCATCACGCGTTCAATCCATTCCACAAGTTCCCCCAAAGACTCTTCTTCATTCAACAGGGGTACAATCACTGATATATCCATAATAGTAGTTTGATCTTTATTCTTCGTCTTCTTCAATTTCCTGCATTGCAGCCTGGTATGGATCTCCTTCTTTTTTTGTAAATGCTGAAATAATTAAAACGAATATGAAACCAAATAGCATATTATTGAAGAAGCCACTTATTGTGAGGAACACAGGTGTCATCATTTTTCTGGTGATATTCATCGATGCTTCGATTTGTGCATCGGAGAGTCGCCCCTGTGCTATCATGTTTTCTTCTGCTGCAACCAATAATTGCTCTACAGCTCCGGGATCGATGAATTTAAAAAATATGTAAACATAGATGGAAGAGATAATAGCGCTGATAAGAAGGGTAAGAGTTCCAATTCCCAATCCTCTTCCATAAGTCATAATTCCATTTTGAACATTGTCGCGATAGGCCTTCATACTAAAGAACAGACCAACAGCAATAATAAGAAACGAAATATATCCTAGCGCTTTATTTCCGCTTAAATCAAGGATATACAAAAGAACTGAATAAATAATCAAGCCCATACCTATCATTGCACCGTAGGTAAGGGCACTTTTAAATAAAGAATTGGATTGCTTTTCCATAATAGTGTGGTTTTGTTATACACAAATATATTAGTTTTTAGGAAATATTGATAAAGGTATTTGAAAAGAATTAATAAATTATTACTTTTGTGCCCCTCGGGGCAAGTCTCATACGACCAGCTCCTGCTGAACTCCCCCAGGACCGGAAGGTAGCAAGGGTAGGCGGTTGTAGCGGTGCGATATGAGTAGCTTGCCCTCTTTTTATGCCTTTTTTTACCATACTTGATTACTTTTTTTCGTTTTACTTGCTGTTTTATTTCCGTTTTTGTAACTTACGTCCAAAGAGTTACAGCTTATGGCCTATCGGGTTCAGTTATCACAGGACGAGGAAAATGCTTTGCGCGAAATTGTTCAAGACAATAAGCATAAACCCAATGTGCTCAAGCGAGCTTATTGTATTCTGCTAAAAAACGAAGGCCAAAGAAACGAAAATATACAACGCTTGCTGGGGATTCATGAAGATTCTATTGCAGATTGGACGCGGCTTTATTTGAAGCGGGGGATTAAAGGACTCATCAATTTTCGATATCATGAACGAAGAAAATCGAAATTGCATCCCTATAAGCAACGAATAAGGCGAATGGCCGCAGGGAAAAAAACATCCACAGTGGAAGAACTACAAAAAAAAATTAAACAGAACCTGAATATTGATGTGGAATACAGCTGGCTGTATCGCTATTGTAAAAAGTATGATATCTATCCTTTACTTCGAAAGCATAAACAAAAGTAGCTTATCTTTAAATGATACCCATAACAATTATTAGTGGTGGACAAACCGGTGTTGACAGAGCCGCAATGGATTTTGCTTTGCAAAATAAGATCCCATTAACAGGTTACTGCCCCAAAGGCCGAAAGGCTGAAAATGGAATAATCAATAAAAAATATCCCTTGAAAGAGCTAAATGACAGCCGATATGCTGCACGCACCCGGAAAAATGTGAATCTGTCCGATGGGATTTTGATAATTAAAGATGAGGGAAGGCTGGGTGAAGGTACAATCCTAACGATTAATTATGCCAGAAAAATGAAGGTAGCCGTATTTGAATGCTCCCTAAACAGAAAATTAACAGAACAAATTCTCTCCTTTAAATCATGGGTGCGGAAAAATAAACCAACCAGGCTATGTATTGCAGGGAACAGAGAAAGCCAGAGTCCCGGAATCTATCTGAATACCATGAAGATACTGCCGCTTTTGTATGGAGATTACTTCTAAAAAATGATGACCTACAATTTTTATTCCATTATTTTTTGCTGTATTTTCGCAGCATAAATTAATCACGAAGATAGGTTTTAAACCATCTTTTTCGAGGAGAGAATAGAAATAAATAATTCAAAAATAACTAAAGCTTAGCTCTAATGAAATTTTTTATTGATACTGCAAATTTGAGTCAAATCAAAGAGGCCCAGGATTTGGGTGTACTCGATGGTGTAACCACCAATCCTTCTTTAATGGCAAAGGAGGGTATTCGCGGAGAGGAAAATATCTTAAATCATTATAAAAAGATTTGTGAAATAGTAGATGGAGATGTTAGTGCAGAAGTAATTTCTACAGATTTTGAAGGAATGATAGCGGAAGGAGAGAAGCTGGCAAAGCTTCACGAACAGATTGTTGTTAAAATACCAATGATCAAAGAAGGTGTAAAAGCTATTAAATATCTTACAGACAAAGGTATCAAGGTTAATTGTACCCTGGTTTTTTCTCCAGGTCAGGCATTGTTGGCTGCCAAGGCAGGAGCTAGCTATGTTTCTCCTTTTATTGGTCGTCTCGATGATATTTCCACCGACGGAGTCGAACTGATTTATCAAATCGTTGAAATGTACAGCTACTATGGGTTCGAGACTGAAGTACTGGCCGCCAGTATTCGTCATACCATGCACATTATTCAGTGTCTTGAAGCAGGAGCAGATGTGGCTACCTGCCCATTAGATGCAATCCTGGGATTGCTTAAACATCCCCTTACCGATATTGGACTGGAGAAATTTTTGGCAGATTATAAGAAAGTCAATGGTTAGTAATACAATTCGAGTATAAACTGAGGCTGTCTGATAAGGCGGCCTCTTTTTTTATCAGGCTTTAACCAATTATTTATTTACCGGGCATATAG
>CAYVSF010000237.1:0-5385 GCA_964453775.1 uncultured Bacteroidales bacterium | reverse complement strand
GAAGAGTTAATTCTTCTGTGGGGATTTGCAATTCTTCTGCAATTTCACGCAATTGAGAAAAATAGTTTTTCACAATGGCGGGATTAATCTGGCCACTTTGGTAATTTTCTTTTGCTTCATAGTAAAGCGACAATTCAATCTTACCTCTTTGCAGTTCATGGCTAAGAAATTTCCTAACTTCCAATTCCTTTTCACGATAAAGACCGGGAATTTTAGTATTTATATCGGCGTTTTTACTATTTAGGCTTTTTACTTCTATGGTTACTTTCTTGGACTGGGTATTGCATTCGGCCTTCCCATAACCAGTCATTGAATATATCATATGGAATTTAGTTTGATTTTAGAGCAAAGGTAACAAAACCCTGGCAAAAAACATTGCTTTGTAGCATTATAGCTTTAAGAGACTTCATTTGTTACAACCTTATTTTTCCATTTTCCAGTTCGGTAATAGATATATGCTAAAATTAGCCCAATGATCCAACCAATTGGAATCGCCCACCAAATGCCCTTTACTCCAATTTTTGACGATAGCAGAAGGGCTCCCGGAATACGAATTATCCATAGTGAAAACAATGTGGTAAACATGGGAATTAATGTAGCCCCTGCACCTCTGAGAACTCCTGTTATGGTAAACATAGCTGAAAATATGACATAGAATGCACCAACAATATGCAAATAACCCTGGCCAATACGAATCACATCTGCATCATCAGTAAAAACAGACATGATTGAATGGCTAAATGCAATAACAAGAATGCTAACTAACACCGCGATAGTTGCTGACATCTTTAAGGTAGCTTCCAGACCGGCTTTGACCCTGTGTGGCTTGTTGGCGCCCAGGTTTTGTCCCACAAAAGTGGAAAGTGCATTGGCGAAATTCATGGCCGGCATACTTGCTATGGAATTAAGCCGGGTGGTAACCGTGTAGGCAGCAATTACATTGGTGCCAAAGGTGTTTACAATTCCTATCAATGCCATCATTCCCAATGCAACAAAAGTTTGCTGAATCCCCGTTGGAATGCCAATCCTCAGGCTTTTTTTAAAGATGTTCCTGTCAAAGGTTAATTTGGTGAATGAAAAATGAATCAAATGTTTGGATCGGTTAAGGTAAATAATTGCTGTGATGAATGCTCCTCCCTGGGCTATAACAGAGGCAATGGCAACTCCTGCTACTCCCCAATTGAAAACCAGTACAAATAACAAATCAAAACCGATATTAAAAAAGGTAGATATAATTAGAAAATACAGAGGGGTTTTAGAGTCTCCAAGTCCCCTTAAAATAGCACTTGTACCATTAAATCCGAAGAAAACAATTACACCGGCCATAAAAATTTGAAGGTAGGTATTGGCCATTGGAATAACTTCTGCCGGTAATTTAAGAAGATGAAATATTTCTTCGCTGAAAGTGATTCCTAAAATGCTTAAACCGATGGAAGCAAAAAACAGAAAAATGAATAAGGTATCAATTGCCGATTTTACTTTTTCAATATTTTTCGATCCATAATACTGGGCAATTACAATAGTACTTCCTGTGGCAATACCGATTATCAAAGAGAAAAAGGCGAAAATTATGGGGAAGGAGGCTCCCACGGCAGCGAGTGCTTCTTTTCCTATAAAATTACCAACAATAATGCTGTCCACAATATTGTACATCTGCTGGAAAACATTTCCCAACAACATAGGTAATGCGAACTTAAGTATCTGTTTGCTTTCTTTTCCCTGGGTTAGGTCTCTCACGAATGTAATTGAGTTCTTTGTATAGCTTTTATTGTGGCTCTGTAAAAGATTTTATTCTAATGAAATTGATAATCATTCTACAGATGGATGCATGCAAAATTATAACTTCCAACAGCAAAAAAGGTTATTTGTTTAGAAAAAAAACTGCCCGATACGATTATCAGGCAGTTTTGATTATTATAGCTTGTAAGCAACTAAGCTTTTTCCAGTTCTACTGTAAAGTGCCTCATAATTGGTGCTTCCTTTACAATTTTGTAGCCCTTTGTAATAGAATTTCTTCTTTCAAAAACATTTTTGAGGGCCACAGCTATTACATCCATATGATTATTGGTATACACTCTTCTGGGAATAGCAAGTCTTAGCAATTCCAAATCAGGGTACCTGTTCTCCCGGCTTTCAGGATCGCGATCTGCCAGCAATGTGCCAATTTCTACTCCTCGTATTCCTGCCTCAAGATATAATTCAATAGCCAGTGTTTGTGCCTGATATTCCTCTTTGGGAAGGTTAGACAGAAATTTTTTGGCATCTACAAATATGGCATGTCCACCATAGGGCTTTTGTACAGGGATTCCATATGAAGTTAGTTTTTCTCCTAAATACCCGACTTGCTTGATACGGGTTTCCAGATAGGGGAATTCGGTGCCTTCATCCAGGCCTTGTGCTAGTGCATTCATGTCGCGCCCCGACATTCCGCCATAAGTGATAAAGCCTTCGAACATAATATTAAATACGCTGGCTTTTTTGAAAAGCTCTTCGCTGTCCATTGCAATAAAACCACCCATATTCACAATCGCATCTTTTTTGCTGCTCATGGTCATTGCATCCGCATAAGAAAACATCTCTTTTACGATGGCTTTTACCGATTTCTCCTGATAACCCTCTTCCCGTATCTTTATGAAATAGGCATTTTCTGCAAATCTTGCAGAATCAAATACCACAGGAATCTCATGTTTATTGGCCAGATCTTTTACCTGCTTGAGGTTTTCCATCGAAACAGGTTGCCCTCCCGAGCTGTTGCAGGTTACGGTAACAACAATAAAAGGGATCTTATCCTTTGGATTTTCATTGATGACCTTTTCCAGTTTATTAAGATCCAGATTTCCTTTGAAAGGATGTTCTCTTTCCGTATCGAAAGCCTCATCGATAGTACAGTCAATTGCTTTGGCTTTTCTAAATTCAATATGTCCCTTCGTGGTATCAAAGTGCGAGTTTCCCGGAATGATATCGCCTTCTTTGATTAAAACAGAAAATAAAACATTCTCTGCAGCGCGCCCCTGATGGGTTGGAAGGAAATGATCAAAACCAAGTATTTCCTTTATGGTATTCTTAAGTTTATAGTAAGACGAGGCTCCGGCATAACTTTCATCGCCCTGCATTAAGGCAGACCATTGCTTGTCGCTCATCGCTCCTGTGCCCGAATCGGTCAATAAATCAATAAAAACCTGATCGCTTTTTAAATTGAACAGGTTATACCTGGCTTCTTTTATCCATTGTTCACGCTCTTC
Source organism: uncultured Bacteroidales bacterium (assembly GCA_964453775.1). GTDB lineage: Bacteria > Bacteroidota > Bacteroidia > Bacteroidales > UBA12077 > CAYVSF01. Next base: position 2,143 of record CAYVSF010000237.1, on the reverse strand, counting down.
CCTGGTACTTTTTTTGATGGTTTCCACCATCTTGATCTTATATGATTCAGCAAATGGTAATTCCATAGCTATAAAATTTAAATGATGATTAAATAAAGAAATATTGAAAAAATAAACGATGGGAGAAAAAGGTTAACAGAAGGAGTCCCTTTTTTTAATATTTAGATAAACGTTTTTTGTAATATACCGTATGTAAAATCGAGTTAACATAGTTCGGCATGATTTTCGACACAAATATACATCTATAATTATAAAAATATAAATTTGTATCGGTTTTTTATAACATGCTTGTGTTGTATTTTATTGTAATTCAGTATTTAATAGAAAGATGAAAAAGGTTTATTTAGTGTTTATATTATATTTTTTGGGTGCCTTGATGCCTGTGACAGCTCAAAATTTGTCAGATATTGACTCCCTTAATTCTGCTAAGGACACCCTTGACCTGAATATTGAGGGAAAAGATTTTTCTGACAACCATGAAAAGGACACCATTGATCGATTCCTGGATGCATTAATGGGCAGGGGAGAGGAAGAGGATACGGTGAGTTTAAAAACAGATAGTATTGTTGAAAAAGAGATTCAACAGGACAGCCTGGGAAATGCTTCCATTGATACGGCTAATGTTCAGAAAATGATAAATGATACTTCTACTCAGGTTATTGACAGTTTAAGCGCTATAGATACTTTGAGATCTAATGTAGATAGCCTGGCACTGGCACTTGAGGATACTGTTTTAATAAAAGACAGTTTGACAGTAGAAATGATACCGAAAGATAGTTTGAAAACTGGGCAGAATGATTTGCAGAATACACTTAAAGATTCTACAGCGTCTTTTATAGATCTGGATAAACTATATGTAAGTTATGAGGAGTGGCACGATTCATTAGGGTTAATGGAAGAACCCATGCTTTTCAAACGGCGCAATGATTCATTGAACTATTTTCTCTATAGTATTCAACGTTATTTAAGTCATGATTCTGTTCGAATGCATTTTTCTGACAGCCTGCTTACGGCGGTTCAACTATTAACCAACTATACACAAGCTGCAGATAAATCAGCATATCTGCCCTATTTGACCGAAAATGTTGATTCTGCTCTATTGAAAATCGGCACGAAAGACAGTACCTATCAAAAGGTTTCCGATAGTTTGGCCCGGCATATTAAATTTTTATTATCCGAAGCCGCAAAGGACTCGTTAATGCTCAATTTAATCTCTTCCAAAGCCGATACAATTGAGTTTGGGATGTCTTCAGAATCGACAGATTCAACGCATATTTTGGTATATGATAACAAAGATGAATCGGCTAATATTTGGTTAAGATCAGATAGCATGCGAAATCTGACACTGCGGCTTGAAGATGGAATATACATTGATAAACCAAGACAACAGGATCGGGTGCAAAAGCGCATAGATGCCGGCGATGATAAAGTTAAAATACGAAAAGCAAAAAAAGTTGATATTGATGTGCCTATTTGGGATATAGATGGAAAGGCAGATATCATGTTTAACCAGGGATATCTGGATAATTGGGCAGAAGGTGGACAAAGCAGTTTATCTGCGCTGTCTGTGATTCGTTTTGATGCTGATTATGTGTATGGTAAAAAGAATTGGGACAATGATTTAGAGTACCGTGTTGGTTTATTAAAAGCTGGAGAACAGGATGCACGAAAAAATGATGATAAGATAGAGATTAACTCCAAATTTGGTCAGGAAGCATTTAAAAATTGGTACTACAGTATACTTTTTAACTTTAAAACCCAGCTATTTTATGGATATAATTATCCGAATGACTCTATACCAGTGAGTTCTTTTATGTCACCTGCTTATACCGTTTTTTCACTGGGTTTAGATTATAAACCCTCAAAAAAATTAACTTTTTTGGTTTCTCCTTTAACTTCAAAGTTTACGATTGTAAGAGATACCAGTAAATATGATGGAACGGATTATGGTTTGGCGGCAAACGAAACAGTGAGAAAAGAGATAGGAGCCTATGTTAAAGCGATTTCCAAATTGAAAATTACAGAAGATATTGATCTTGAAAATCGCCTTAATCTCTTTACAAACTATACAAATAAACCCCAGAATGTTGATTTTGACTGGGAAGCTACTCTAAACTTCAAATTAAACGAATTTATTACCACA
>CAYVSF010000236.1:0-5399 GCA_964453775.1 uncultured Bacteroidales bacterium | reverse complement strand
AAGAGATGGCACATCATAAGTCTACAATTAAAAGAATTAGACAAACTAAAGTTAGAACTGAAAGAAACAGATTCTATAGAACAAGAATCACAAATATGACTAGAGCAGTAAAAGAAGCTGTAGAAGCCACAGGAGCGGATGCAACAGTGATCTTTGTGCCACCTCCATTTGCAGCAGATGCTATCATGGAAGCGGCTGAAGCAGGGATAAAAGTCATCATTACCATCACCGAAGGAATTCCCACCCTTGATATGGTAAAAGTGCAGGATTATATTAAAGATAAAGACTGTCGATTGGTTGGCCCCAATTGCCCCGGAGTAATTACACCCGGAGAAGCCAAAGTAGGTATTATGCCCGGGTTCATTCATAAAAAAGGAACCATAGGCATTATCAGTCGCTCAGGAACACTCACCTATGAAGCAGTTGATCAAATCACCAAAGTGGGACTGGGCCAATCCACCTGTATTGGTATTGGGGGAGATCCCGTTGTGGGAACCAGCACCCTGGATGCCATAAAACTCCTTATGGAAGATAAAGACACCGATGGCATTATCATGATTGGTGAAATTGGTGGTAATATGGAAGCCGAAGCTGCAGCGTGGATCAAGAAAAATGGGAAGAAGCCTGTTGTAGGCTTTATTGCAGGAAAAACCGCTCCTAAAGGCAGGCGTATGGGGCATGCCGGAGCTATAATCGGCGGAAAGAATGATACTGCCGCAGCAAAAATGAAAATTATGCGCGATGCAGGGATTCATGTGGTGGACTCTCCTGCAGATATCGGCAAAACCATGAAAAATGCCTTAACCCGTTAAAGGTTATATAGTTCAATCAACAGAACGTCAAGAAAGAATAACAATCTGGTTCAGTTTCGTTAAAAAAAGTTTGCAAAATTCAAAGTTTCCATTAATTTAGCCCCTTGAAAGTGGGGCTTTTGTATGCCTTACAACAGAAACCTAAACTTAGACCAAGGGAAACCAAACATGACAAGGAACTGGAACGATAAGCGTATTCTAATCGCTGATGATGAACAAATCAATTATCTTTTCCTCAAAGCCATCCTCAAACCAACCCAGGCTAAGGTATTGTGGGCTAAAAATGGCCAGGAAGTAATTGATATTTGCAATAATGCTAAAGCCTGTGATATTATCCTGATGGACTTAAAAATGCCATTGATAGATGGTTTAGAGGCATCCCGAAACTTAAAAAGCAAGTTTCCGGAACTTCCCATTATTGCACAAACCGCATATGCCCAGGAAGAAGACGAACAAGCTGCTTTCGCTGCAGGATGTGACGATTACATTGCCAAACCCATTCGTCCGGATAATCTTTTAACACTGCTTTCAAAATTTTTGGGATAGAGGCAGCTTTAAAATGGTTCTTAGACTACAGGCTTCAATTCATTTAAAATGTGAAGCCAATTCTGAATACAGGATTCTCATAGGGTGTATTAATGGTCTCCAATAAATTCCACAGCAATTCAAGGTAAATATAGGATTTCCGGCCTATTTTCTGATGATAACCGCCTCCGACCAATACACTATGCAGTAGAAACCGCTTACCGCTGAAATCGCCTGCTAAATCAAAATACCGACTTTCCAAACTCAACAATTCGTACTCTGCATGGGCATAAATGCCTCCATATATTTTAAAGGGCAACACATTTTGCAAATCTTTAATCAGCGTATACCTTGTAAAAAAACTCCCTCCATAGATGTGGGTATTAAACCTGGAGCTTGAAATCACAGAATCCGTATTCACAAAATATAAGCTCCGTCTGTCATTATAGTAGCTGTATCTACCTCCTATTCCGACAGCAAGACGTGGTGTAAAGCGATATCCCACCACCGGGTTAAGTTCCACGATGGTAAGGCTTCCAAATTGAGCGCCCAGACTCCCGCCAAAAAAGAGCTTATCTTTCCATGTTTTTGAGCTGTCTTTTTCAGCTTTTTGCTCTTTTTCTTCCTTGGCGGTCTGCGCCATTATCTCAGGAGTTTGAATGATTCCTGCAAAAAGGAGTACTAAAAATATCAGTCGGAATACCTTCATATTTCTATGCTTTTACTAACTTTCGTAAAGAAAATAATGATCTGAAATATATAAAAAATATTCGATTATGCATATACTTATTACAGGAGCAAGCAAAGGAATTGGCCTGGCCACTGCAAAAGCCATTGCCAGCGATGGGGAGCATCATCTCTATTTGGTATCCAGGAACAGGGAATTACTTGAAGAGGCAGCCAATGACATCAACAACAACACAGCATCGAAAGCATATAGCATGCCGATTGATTTGCAAAAGACAGCCGAACTTAAAGAATGGATCAAAGAAACCCTGTCCATGCAAACCGAAGTTATTGATGTGCTCATCAACAATGCAGGATATCTTGTAAACAAACGAATGGAAGAAATTACTGAAGGCGACCTGGAGCGCTCGGTAGACATCAACTTTAAGGCGCCATTTTTTCTTGTGCAGCAATTATTACCCTTGATGGCCAGAAGCAATGTCCGGCACATTGTTAATATCAGCAGTATGGGCGGATTCCAGGGAAGCTCGAAATTCCCAGGATTGTCGGTTTACAGCGCTACAAAAGGAGCTTTAAGTACTTTAACCGAATGCCTGTATGCCGAACTGGCAGACAGGGAATACCGGGTGAATTGCCTGGCTCTGGGAGCCGTAAATACCGAAATGTTGCAAGCAGCATTTCCCGGTCTGGAAGCGCCTACGGAAGCTGATGAAATGGGTGAGTACATAGCGAATTTCGCCTTGCATCAGTGGTTATATTTCAATGGCAAAATCCTCCCTGTAACGAGTTCAAATCCTTAAAAATTAATAACATAGAATATTTACATAAAAAAACCGTCCCATGCGGCACGGTTTTTTTTACCAATATCTATTTATATCCTACTTATAAATCTTATTTTCTACCTCCCCATTAATCACCATCAGGCCATTCATGGCAAGTGCAGACATTTCATCTTCACCGGGGTATACTTTAATAGGGGCAATAAAGCCAACCATATCTTTAATGTAATCCACAAGCATGGGATTGTAGGCAATACCGCCTGTAAGAATAATTGCATCCACATCGCCTTTCAACACGGCGCTCATGGAACCAATTTCTTTCCCAATTTGGTAGAACATGGCATCCTGCACTTCTTTTGCTTTCTGATCGCCATCCTTCACGCGCATTTCCACATCGTAGGCATCGTTGGTGCCAAGGTAAGCCACCAGGCCACCCTCGCCCTTAATCATTTTCTTCACCTGGTCAAGGGTATATTCTCCGCTACTTGCAATTTTCGCCATCTGACCGGCCGGCAAGGTACCTGTACGCTCAGGTGAAAAAGGACCATCACCATCCAGGGCGTTATTCACATCAATCACACGACCCTTTAGGTGAGCACCTACAGAAATACCGCCACCAAGGTGGGCTATAACCAGGTTCAACTCCTCATATTTTTTCTCCACCTCACCGGCATATCTTCTGGCAATTGCCTTTTGGTTAAGCGCGTGAAAAATAGAATGACGAATGAATTTGGGATGACCGGTATAACGAGCCACATCGTGCATTTCGTCAACCACAACCGGATCAGCTATGAACGCTCTTGCGCCTTCTAATGCATCCGCAATATCTTTGGCAATTAAGCCACCAAGATTACTGGCATGCTCGCCCAGTTTGCTTTCATGCAAATCTTTAATCATGGCATCGTTTACCTCGTAAACACCCGACTCAATGGGCTTAACAAGACCACCACGCCCTACAACTGCAGCAATTTTATCGATTTGAATATCTGCAGCTTTTAGTTCGTCCATGATGATATCTTTACGAAAATGAAACTGATCCACAACCTTATCAAAATCATTTAGATCCTCTGCAGAATGCTTAATATTCTTCAAAAATATTTCCTTCTTTCCCTGAAATACAGCAATTTTCGTTGATGTAGATCCGGGATTAATTGCCAAAATTCTTTGTTCATCCATATTATCTGTCATTTTTGTCATCATTTAATTACATTGCCGCAGCCATTGCAATGGACATCATTTTACTCTTTTCGCTATCTGCGCGAGATGTCAGTACAATTGGCACTTTCGCGCCCATAATAACAGCTGCAGAAGTACAACCACCCATAAACATCAGGGTTTTGTACAGAATATTTCCACTATTCAGTTCAGGAGTCATCATAATATCGGCATCACCTGCCACTTCACTTTCAATGCCTTTGTGTTTAGCAGCTTCTTTAGAAACCGCATTGTCAATTGCAAACGGACCATCTACCAGACAGCCTTTAATTTGCTTACGATTGTTCATGACAGTAAGCATGGCTGCATGAGAAGTAGATTCAATTTTTGGATTTACCACCTCAACCGGGCCCAGAACAGCTACCTTTGGCATTTCAACACCAAGCCCATGCATGGCATCCACTGCATTATTTAGGATATCTACTTTTTCCTTAAACTCAGGAGCGATATTCATGGCTGCATCAGTAACCCCAATTAACTTGTGATAGTTGGGTGACTCTATCAGCGCAAAATGGCTTAAAGTGGCCCCTTTACGCAAACCATTTTCCTTGTCAAGTACAGCTTTAAGAAGAGGTGCAGTACTTACAAGCCCCTTCATTAAAATATCTGCATTCCCCTCTCTTATCAAAGCAACAGCCTTCACACAGGCTTTCGCTGCATTTGGCTCGTCATAAATATCAACAGAGGAGAGATCAAAACCAATGGTTCCGGCAATGCTTTCTATTTCTTTTTTATCGCCTACTAAAACAGGAATGACAATTCCATTCTGCGTTGCATCTTTCACTGCTTCCAGCACTGGTTTATCTGCAGCTGCAGCAACAGCAAGGCGTTTGGTTTCCTTTTGCTTCGCCAGATCAACAAGATCAGTTAATGATTTAAGCATCAGTAGTATTATTTAAATTCAACTTTTTTAAATCGAATGCGAATATACACAATAAAAACTATTCATAAAACAGCTTATCTTCCGTTATTTCGCGGTAGAACTAACAATTTTCATGGTATCCTGCGCAATAACCAGCTCTTCATTGGTAGAAACCATAACCACTTTAGTTTTCGATGATTTCCTGGTGATCTCCAGGTCCTCTCCGCGTTTTCCTTTGTTGAGCTCCTCATCAAATTCAAGACCAAGGAATTCCAGACCTTTGCAGACATCACGACGCACAGTATCTCCATTTTCTCCAATACCACCTGTAAACAGAATCAAATCAACACCACCCATGGTAGCAGCATAAGCACCGATGTATTTACGCACACGGTGTACAAAAACATCATAAGCAGCCTGGGCACGTTTATTGCCTTCCTCGGCAGCATTCTCAATATCTCTCATATCTGAAGAAATACCTGAAATGCCCAGCAGGCCACTTCGTTTATTAATTAAATT
>CAYVSF010000235.1:3150-5428 GCA_964453775.1 uncultured Bacteroidales bacterium | reverse complement strand
TCTTCATTAAAGTTGTAAACGAATCAAAATAATAACCGACGCTTAATACTTTAGCTATGAATAAAATCAAACTAATCATAAACAGAGAATACTTAACCAGAGTAAAAAAGAAGTCTTTCATTGTTATGACCATTTTAGGCCCCCTTTTGTTTGCAGGTCTCATTATTGGCCCGGCCTGGTTGGCGCAAATGGAAGATACCGATCTGAAAAAAATTGCGGTTATTGACAGCACGCATCTTTTTGTTGATCGTTTACCGGAAACAGAATATATCCAGTTCGATTACCTGGAGAACACTAACGTTAGCGAAATCAAGGAGAGTTTTAAAGAAAGTGATTATTATGCGGTACTCTATATTTCCCACATTGTTACTTACGTTCCAAATGCTGTAAGATTATACTCTGACAAACAGCCCAGCTTTGCAATAAAATCGCACATTGCCAATGCAATGGAAAAATTCATCGAGCACGAAAAGATGGATGCAGCCGGCATCGATCCGGAAGTGGTAAAATCCATTGAAACCAATATCAGTATTAGCACGATCCAGTGGACCGAATCCGGTGAAGAAAAAGAAAGTTCCACGGAATTGGCGATGATAATAGGTTACATTGGTGGCTTTTTGATCTACTTCTTCATATTCATGTTTGGGGCACAAGTAATGCGGGGCGTAATTGAGGAAAAAACAAGCAGGATAGTAGAAATCATTGTTTCTTCTGCCAAACCCTTCGAACTGATGATGGGTAAAATCATTGGTCTGGCACTTGTCGGACTTACACAATTTATGCTTTGGATTTTGCTCACTTTTGCAATTGTGGGCGGCGCTAAAGCCATCTTTTTCCCTGATTTGAACATGCAAAACCAACAACAGCAGGAAGCCATTGTACAGGATATGTTTGGCGAAGATGTTTCAAAAGCTGCTCAGGAGAGTCAACCAGCCTTAAATAGCGCAGAAATGGGAGAAGCAGCAGCTATATTTACAAGTCTGCAGAATATCAATCTTGTAGCCATACTTGGTGCATTTTTATTCTACTTTCTCGGCGGATATCTTTTATACAGCTCGCTCTTTGCAGCTGTTGGATCTGCAGTTGATAACGAAGCCGACACACAACAATTCATGCTGCCAATAACCATCCCCTTGATATTAAGCATCATCGTCATGATGAATGCCATACAAAGTCCGCAAGGCCCGCTTGCCTTCTGGTTTTCAATGATCCCGTTTACATCACCCATCATTATGATGGTGCGTATTCCTTTTGGTGTCCCAGCATGGGAGTTGGCACTTTCTATGACACTGATGGTGCTCACTTTTATTGGAACGGTATGGTTAGCCGGGAGAATATACAGAACCGGAATTCTGATGTACGGTAAAAAAGTAAACTACAAAGAACTGTGGAAGTGGATTCGTTACAAATTTTAATAAGGATTTAAACCGAATGATAAGGCTATCTGTTAATACAGGTAGCTTTATTATTTTATACCATGAAAATAGCAATTATAGATCTGGGCACAAATACCTTTAAACTTTCTTTCGCTCATATTACCAGCGAAAGTTTTGATATTCGTCAGGGAGGACTTTTTGACGTGAAGTTGGGAAAAGAAGGTCTTGCTTTGGGAGCTATATCATCAGAGGCTTTTCAAAGAGGTCTGATGGCCATGCAACAAATAATGGAAGCCATTCAAAAAGAAAAAGCCTCAAAAACCATAGCAGTGGCCACTTCAGCTATTAGAAGTAGTAAAAACGGGATATTGCTGGTGGATGAAATAAAAAAAAGGTGGCGCATCCAACTGGAAATTGTGGATGGAAATAAAGAGGCAGAATTAATATATAAGGGCGTAAAAAAGCTTGTTCCTTTCAATCATCAGGCTTATTTGATTCTCGATATTGGAGGCGGTAGCAATGAATTTATTATTGCCAACCAGGAACGCCTTCTATGGAAAAAAAGTTTTGATTTGGGGATTGCCCGCCTTTTAGAACACTTTCAACCCTCCGACCCTATTTTAGAGCAGGAAATTATTAAAATAGAAAAATACCTGGATAAACATCTGCCCGAGCTTGACAATGCCCTTAAAAAATATCATCCGGAGATTCTCATAGGAACATCCGGGACTTTTGAAACCATTAGGAATTTGATTAATAAAGGCAGAAAAGAAGATGAAACCAGGCACAGCAAAACAATACTGCTGAAAGATTTCTATAAAACTCATCAAAAACTACTAAGATCAAACATTAAAGAACGACTAAACATGAAAGGAATGGAAGCTCTGAGGGTTGAAATGATC
>CAYVSF010000235.1:0-3050 GCA_964453775.1 uncultured Bacteroidales bacterium | reverse complement strand
CATTAAAGAACGACTAAACATGAAAGGAATGGAAGCTCTGAGGGTTGAAATGATCGTTTTGGCCAGTATTTTTGTTAATTTTATACTGAAAAAATATCATATTAAAAGCATTATTCAGTCTGATTATGCAATCAAAGAAGGGCTTTTGCTTCAATATCTAAACCAATAAAACGACAAACATGGCAAAGATTCTGGTCATTGACGATGAAAAAAGCATTCGGGAAACCTTGAAGGATATTCTCGAATATGAAAAGCACGAGGTTGATTTAGCCGAGGAGGGAGAAAAAGGAATTGAACTTTTCACTGAAAACAAATATGACGTTGTTTTGCTGGATATTAAGATGCCTAAAATGGATGGTATCGAAGTACTGGAAAATCTATTCCAGAGCAACCTGGATGTACCCGTAATTATGATATCCGGGCATGGCAATATTGATACAGCCGTTGAATCTATCAAAAAAGGGGCCTTCGATTTCATTGAAAAACCCCTGGATCTAAATCGTTTGCTGGTGACTATCCGAAATGCCATGGACAAAAACACCCTGATAACTGAAACCAAACGCCTGAAGAAAAAAGTGGCTAAATCCTTTGATATTATCGGAGAGTCCGAGGCCGTTCATAAGGTAAAGGATATGATCGAAAAGGTAGCCCCCACAGATGCAAGGGTGCTCATTACCGGATCGAATGGTTCCGGGAAAGAGCTGGTTGCCCGTCATTTGCATGAACAAAGCGACAGGGCCAGCATGCCATTTATTGAAGTTAATTGCGCCGCAATACCATCTGAGCTAATTGAAAGTGAACTCTTCGGGCATGAAAAGGGTGCGTTTACATCGGCGCATAAGCAAAGGAAAGGAAAATTTGAGCAGGCCCATACAGGCACCATATTTCTTGATGAGATTGGAGACATGAGCCTTAATGCCCAGGCAAAAGTCCTGAAAGCCCTTGAGGAGAAAAAAATCTCACGTGTAGGAAGCGATAAAGATATCCATGTTGATGTACGAATAATTGCAGCAACCAACAAGAACCTGAAAGATGAAATAGAAAAAAATCATTTCAGGGAAGACCTCTATCATCGATTAAGTGTAATTCTCATCCATGTTCCATCGCTGGACGAACGAAAAGAAGATATTCCTTTGCTGGCGGAGCATTTCAATGAAATGATTTGTGCAGACTACGGAACTTCCAAAAGGGAAATAACCGAAGATGCCATCAAGGAATTGAAAAAAATCAACTGGACCGGAAACATTCGTGAGTTCAGGAATGTATTGGAACGACTAATCATTCTATGTGATAAAAATATCACAGGTAAGGATGTAATTGCCTATGCCCAGCCCATATCTGACAGTTAATTAAAACAACAATAATGCGTACGGAAAAAGATTTTCTTGGCGAAGTGCAGCTTCCGGTAAAAGCACTTTACGGAATCAATGCATGGCGCGCCAGACAAAACTTCCCTGAAAACACGCCTTTTCATATCGAATGGTACGAAGCCATTGGCGCAGTGAAACTGGCCTGTTATCAAACCTATCGAAAATTCATCCAGGGCGTTGAAAAAAAATTCAAAGGACAAAAGCTTCCCTTAAGAAAGATTGAACCGGACGTACTAAAAGCCCTTATCAATACAGCCAAGGAGGTCAGTTTTGGCAAGCATTTCAGATATTTTATTGTACCGGCAGTCCAGGGAGGTGCGGGAACCAGTATCAATATGAATATCAATGAAATCATTGCCAATGGGAGTTTAAAAAAATTGCAACTTCAGCCTGGCCATTATGAAAAAGTTGATCCACTTGAAGATGCCAATGTGTATCAATCGACAAATGATGTAGTCCCCACTGCGCTTAAAGTAGCCAGCATAAAACTATTGCTGGAACTGGAAGATATAATTAACAAATTGCGCACCCACGTTGAAGGCCTGGAACAAAAGGGAAGAAAAATTCCCCGCACTGCTTTTACGCAACTTCAGGAGGCCCTTCCTTCCAACTATGGAATGTTTTTTGGCGCTTATAGTGAGGCTTTATCCAGGGATTGGTGGCGGGTCTCTAAATGTTTCGAAAGAATAAAAATGGTAAATCTGGGTGGGGGTGCAGCAGGAACCGGAATGTCAATTCCCCGGTTTTTCATTATGGAAGTGGTCCCAGCCCTTCAAAAAATCACAAATCTCCCCATTACCAGGAGCGAAAACCTGCCCGATGCTACTTCTAACCTGGATAACATAGTAGAAGTGCATGCCATCCTAAAGTCCCATGCCATTAACCTTGAAAAGCTGGCGGCTGATCTGAGAATGCTGGCAGCAGATTTGAATCGGAGAAACGAAATAAGTATTCCCAAAAAGCAGCTGGGAAGTTCTATCATGCCAGGAAAAGTAAACCCCGTAATAGCTGAATTTGTTATCAGTTCGGCTCATAAGGTATACAGCAATGATCAGCTCATCTCTTCTTTATGCGGGCAGGGACAACTCGATCTCAATGCATATATCCCTGCCATAGGACATGCCTTATTGGAAAGTATCAAATTGTTGATAGCTGCAGGAAAATCCCTCGGGGATAATATGCTTGCCGATCTTTCTATTCATGCAGATGTGGCTGAGAAGAACCTTTTTAAAAGCCCCTCAATCACAACAGCCTTAAGCCCATATGTTGGTTATCACAAAGCGAGCAAACTAGCAAAGCAAATGAAGGAAGAAGACATGACTATTTTTGAAGCCAACCGGGAACTAAAAATCATGGAAGAATCAAAACTTAAAGACATACTTGCCCCGGACAAACTCTCTAAACTTGGTTTTACCATTCAGGATCTAATCTCCTGATTAAAACAAGATAAAGATAGCATAGACGAGCAATATTCAAGAGTAAACAAAAGTTCAGCCGTGTACCTTACACTACAGCAAAGAAAATACATAAAAATCCACTTCCACTTCCTCATTCAGGGAACTATCTTTGCCATCGCTTTTGCCCTGATTATTACCAGGGACTTTCACCTTTCTGCTATTTCCAGGGCACTGGCCATGGGATTTACCATCAGCTTTTTTAGTGTATTGGGCGACCGATTTA
>CAYVSF010000234.1:0-5429 GCA_964453775.1 uncultured Bacteroidales bacterium | reverse complement strand
GCTTTACAATTAAGCTTGTAAAGCTAATTTCAAATTAAATCAAAAAAACTGATAAATAACTGAAATGTAAATTATTATAAAATATTTTTAAAAGTTAACACATTACTAGTATCAAACCAAAAACAAAATAATATAGCAACAGAAAATTTAAAAGACTTAAGACCAACTGTAGGGAGCACCTATAGTTATGGATGGAACCTCATGCTCAGGTATTTTCTCTATGCACTCCTCCTTACAATTGTAAGTATGTTCATCGGAACACCAGCCAGTTGGGTGGTGAAATTTAGCGATGTACATTTTATCCCGGCCCTGGCATTTCTAAATATTTTTAGTCTGGCTTACTTCCTCTTTTTAGTGGGCCCAATTGCTTATGGTATCCAAAAAGTATTCATGAAGATGGCCAGAAATGAAGCATTTAAACTGGAAGAGATGTTCGATGGCTTCAACGATTATTTGAATGTAGTGCTGGCCAATTTATTGGTTTCGGCTGTCATTGGACTGGGATTTGTATTTCTAATCATCCCTGGTATCATATTTGCTTGCCGTCTGGCATTTGTTCCTTACCTGGTAATGGAGTACAAGATGGATGCTGTACAGGCATTCGAAAAGAGCTGGCGCATGACAAAAGGACACGGATGGACCATCTTCGGAATGGGACTTCTGGCTATTCCGGTGGCTATTCTGGGACTATTAGTACTGGGTATAGGAATTATCTTTTCAGCAATGTGGATCAGCCTTGCTTTTGCAGCTATATATGTAGCTGTTGTTCCAAAACCCAATGGTGAGCCAGAAGATAAAGCTATTGAAGAACCAAAATCAGAAGAAAACAAAGACGTCCAGGAAAATAAAGACAAAGAGTAATCCCTCTTGTTTGTTATCTGTTTTTTTCGCTTCACCGGGACTTTATGGTCCCGGTTTTTTTATTTCACTCTTGAATGACGCCAATAAATTATGTATCTTCCCACACAATACTACTAAAGCCATTATCAGAAAAAATATAACTCATATGAAGCTCACACCAAACAACGCCGAAAACCTGGAAGCCCTAAAAAAAGAACTGGAACAATACAAAAGCAAACTGGATTTATCTCTTTCGGCAGGAAACCTGGCCTGGTGGGAAATGGAATTGCCATCGGGGAAAGTTCGCTCCAACGAAAACAAACCACGTATGTTGGGATATGAGCCATCAGATTTCAAAGATCCCCACTACACCGACTATACCAAACTAATTCATCCCGATGATCAGGATGATGCGATGAATGCCATGCGTAACCATCTGGAAGGAAAAGCCAATCTTTACGAAGTAGAGTATCGTGTTCGTCATAAGAAAGGGCACTACATCTGGTTCTATGACCGTGGGTCCGTAACTGAATTTCATGAAGACAAATCCCCAAAAACGGTAAAAGGGATCGTCTTTAATAACACCGAACGTAAAAACGCTGAGATTCAACTCCAACGCTCCGAACAGGCATTAAGAAAGGCCAATGCCACCAAGGATAAATTCTTTTCTATCATCGCCCATGATTTAAAGAATCCTTTTAATTCCATTTTAGGCTATGGACGTTGGCTGGAGGAAGAATACGAAAGGCTCTCGGACGAAAAACGGCTTTACATGATACGTAGCATCAATAAATCATCGGAGCTTACCTTTCAGCTTTTACAGGAACTGTTGGAATGGGCCAGGTTACAACAAGGCAAAATAGATTTTGCACCCAAACTTCTGAAATTGCCAACAATCATTCAACGTAACCTTGAATTGGTTGAAAGGCAGGCCGAAGAGAAGGAAATCAGTATAGAATACAACTCCTCTATAGATCTAAAGGTCTTTGGCGATGAACATATGGTAAGTACTGTACTACGAAATTTGCTCACCAACGTCATAAAATTCACGGCACATGGTGGCCATGTGGAGATCAGCACACGTGAGGACAACGCTATAATTGTGGTTAGTGTCACCGATAATGGGATTGGCATCTCCAAAAACGATCAGCAAAAACTTTTCCAACTGGACAACCCTCTTAAGAAAGAAGGAACCGGCGGTGAAAGCGGCACCGGTCTGGGATTGATTCTGTGCAAGGAATTTATTGAAAAGAATAACGGTAAAATCTGGCTGGATAGCAATCCTGGCAAAGGCAGCACTTTTTCCTTTTCATTGCCGAATGCGGAAAAGTAGAAACTATTCGCTATCCATTTGTACAATAAGAACTTAACGAATAGCAACCAAATTAGTAAACACTGATAAAGTTAGCAATACACACAATGAAATGTACATAAAACCTTTATTCTTTTTTTCCGAATATAACTGAACGCGTTTGGCAATATAGTTGCTTTGTTTTCTGTAGAATAAAATAAAAACACCAAGATATTTCCATTTATAGGCTTCGCTCTTGTCCTATATTATTGGGATTATTAGTCTGTAAATTCATTGCAATCTTCTGATGGGGTATAAACACCTGCGGACTGCTGATACACCAAGGTAGCTCCCAGATGTCCAGTGTAGGATAAAAAGCCGGATCCTACAAGTAAAAAAACGGCAATAAAAAAGCGAACATAACGCGTGAGTTTTCTCATAAAACCATAGTATTCCGTAACAATTAGAAGAGAAGCAATAGAAAATAGTGTTGCAACAACATAAGCATTCTGTTCATGAATCTCGAGTACTGTAGGATCGCATATCTCACGAACCACCTCAGCATCAGCTATATTACCTGTATAAACTGACAACCAGGCACTAAGAGTACCCAAGAGAACAAGCACTTTTGCCATATTCTCCAAAAACCGTTTCTTTAGTCCAAAACCAATAAGATAGAAAACTGTACCAAAAAGCAAAAGGGCTAATGGAAAATGGATAGAGAGCGGATGCCATATTTCCACTCTCCAAAATTCAGGTAATTCGTTCATCTTACTCTATTATTTTTACGGATACAGGATCCAACCTTTTCCCAACTTTCTCAACCTTTACTTCTACTCGCTGCCCTTTTGAAAGCACAGAAAAGTCAACATCTTCCCCATCTCTTGTGAGTGTAGTAGTCTCTGTAAAATAAAGTTCTAATGTTTTGTCATCATCGGTAGTGACATAAATTTCTGATTTCTCCGCCTCTACCTTCTTGATATTTCCTTGATAAGTCCCAGATTCAACTGTATCGGTATTACCACTGCAGGCTGAAATTGCAAAAGCTGCAACTGAAATCATCGTTAATAAAAATAATCGTTTCATTTTTATGTGTTTAAGTTTTATTTAAATTTATGTTTATAACAACGAAAACAGCCTTTTGTTTGCTTATGAAAATTACACTCACATCAGAAATCTTAATGAATTTCGGATTATAGCCACTCCTTTTTCAGCCTGCTATACACCTCCAAATCAGTGAAATTTCCGTTAGCCAAAAGTTCACCCTCCCTTTCGATACTCTCCAGGATAAAGCCCAATCGCTGTGGTATCTTCTTACTGGGAATATTCCCAACTGCACATTTTATTTGTACGCGATTCATGCCTTGTTCATTAAAAGCAAAATCACAGAGTTTTTCCACAGATTTGGTGATAATACCCTGTTTTTGACAGGATTCGCTCAGCCAGTAACCAATTTCTGTTTTCCGATTCAGTTTGTCGGTGTCTTTAAAACCAATAAGTCCGGCAAAAGCACCTTCCTTGCGTATGGTAAAGACATACTCAAATTGATCTGCCGTTACGTTTACCACCGATTTTACAAAGTTTTCGGTATCCTCAAGTTTTTGCGTAGGCTCCACAAAAGGAAGCCATTCCCCCAGGTAAACACGCTGACTGTCAATTGTTTGAAAGATATCGTGGACATCCTCCATTTTCAATTGCCTTAACTCTATTTCACTATCAACCGGAATTATCATTGCTTTAATTTACGAAATGTTCCTGTTTTTTATCAAAATACAAACAAAAGAAGTAACAGTCCGGTGTAAACATTCTCTATCCATTCACGCTATTGAATATTTCATCGCCACGCTCCAGGTAATTATCTCCGTATTTACGCACTGTTTCTTTATGCCAACTGTTCAAATCAGAATGAACGCCACAATCATTGCAGGTTATTCCGGTACCGCCAATCATTCCTCCTCTTGACAATTGCTGTAAATGAATTTTCAGATTTTCATCGGAAGAGGAAACCATACCACTGCAAGCCTCGTTGGGACAGCAGAGCACAACTCGTGAAGGTGCACTTTTTGCCTTCTTCTGGTGCTTTTTTTCCCATACGCGCTGCGAGATCTTCTGCCTTGCCAGGCCCTGCATGCCTTCGGGAGCCAAACCGCTTTCCGCAATTCCCTCCAGATAATCCGGTTCCGTAATATTTTCGAATGCAGCGAATTTCACATCAAAGTCCTCATCACCTATAATAACACCGTATAACATACTCTGGCGGGATATCTGTTTAACGGCTGCTACCTTCACTTCTACAAGCTCTGCTTCTTTGACAATCGTCTCCAGTTGCTCTTCATTATCAATCTTCTTTGCCGCTTCAATACCCACCTTTCCTTTATATCGGTTGGTGCTAACAGCCACTCGTTTTAAACGCTCCTGATCAGATAATTTTTCAACCGCCATGAGGCATTCTTTGTAGTTTAGCCCATTCAAAGCTATTTTTTCCAGGGCTCCGGGCTTTTCTGTATTCTCAATTGCAGCTATACGGACTTCCTCATCCGCATGCTTCCATTTAGGTGTAAATAATCCCATAACTTGTTTTTGATTTATTTTGTCAATAAGACTTTTCGAAAAAACAGACTTACTAAAATTAGGAAGCTCTTATGTACATTAAAAGCATTTTAAAAATACGAAAAAACCCTAAAAAACCCTAATCTTCAATCATCTAATTCACAAACAACAAAACACGATAGAATTGGGAGTCCTAATTAAATAAAAATATCAACAATCAACCGTCTTTCCCCGCCAGCACCACCACAAACTCGCCCCGGGGTTCGTGGTTTTTAAAGTGGGTCAGCACTTCGCTCAGTGAGCCGCGCACTGTCTCTTCGTGTAATTTGGTGAGTTCACGCGAGATGCTAATTTGGCGATCATCTTCCAGTAATTCGATGAGTTGTTCCAGCAATTTCACGATACGATAAGGGCTTTCATAGAAAACAATAGTACGTTGCTCCCCGGCCAGTTCTTTTATCCGCTTTTGCCGGCCTTTCTTCTGGGGCAAAAAGCCCTCAAACACAAATTTATCACAGGGCAAGCCCGAATTTACCAGGGCGGGAATGAAGGCTGTGGCACCCGGAAGACTCTCTACTTCAATGCCTTCGTCCAGGCATTTGCGCACCAGCAGGTATCCGGGATCAGAAATCCCGGGTGTTCCGGCATCGGTGATTAGGGCA
The DNA here is from genome assembly GCA_964453775.1 of uncultured Bacteroidales bacterium. Taxonomy (GTDB): domain Bacteria; phylum Bacteroidota; class Bacteroidia; order Bacteroidales; family UBA12077; genus CAYVSF01. The sequence continues at coordinate 86 of CAYVSF010000234.1, read as the reverse complement.
ACCTGCATGCCTTCCTCAATTTGGGCTGTAATACCTGCCACAGCTTTATGCTCGTTGAACTTGTGGTAAGATCGCATGCGGGTAGA
>CAYVSF010000233.1:0-5430 GCA_964453775.1 uncultured Bacteroidales bacterium | reverse complement strand
TGGCTCGAGATCCATATAAAATTACCTTTGCACTTGGTGCTTTTGAACTGACAGTTTTTTTTATCTTCTTTATTATTTCTCTATCATCCATATTAATTCAAAAATAATGAAATTTAAGCAATAAGCCAACCGCTCCAAGCAATTGGGCACAAACAGAATTATTTATTATTTTTGGAATATGGTGATAAAAACGAGGCATATTAGCAACTTGATAAAACAGACAATTCGCAGAATCGATGAAAGTGCTCAAATAATTCTGTGTGGTTCTCGTGCACGTGGAAACGAAAAACAGATTCTGAAATACTTTTCAATTTCCCGGGGTTGAAAACGATTTTCTAAGATATCATTCGCATAACTGCTAGAACATTAATAGCAAAGCAACACCTGCAAAGGAACCTCCACATGGCTAAAGCAAAGACAGTTATGGAAAAAATCAATTTAAAAGAGAAATTTAAGCAGATCGCTGCTTACTGGGATCCCAAACGCATTGGTTCCCTGAACGGACAGGATGTGCGTATTGCCAAATTCAAAGGCAGCTTTACCCCACACCATCATGCGCAGGAAGACGAGCTTTTTTATGTAGTGGAAGGGGAAATCAGTATAAAAACAGAAGAAAATACATTTCATTTGAAGGCCGGTGAAATGCTTATTGTACCTGCCGGTACCCAACACCAACCCATGGCAGAAGAAGAAGCCCTGGTGATGATGTTTGAACCTTCAAAAACGCTGAATACAGGAAATGTAGAGAATGAGATGACGAAAAAAGACATTGATGAAGTATAAGCATAGTACTTACAGGCTGCACCAAAAAAGTTTCGCTTTTTTTTAAACGCGTCAAAAAAAGGGCTGTCCCTATCTTACAGGACAGCCCCAAACTATTTAAGTCTTTACTTTTAAGCGGTCATTCCACCATCAATAGGATTAATTGTTCCGGTAATAAACTCGCTGTCTTCTCCGGCAAGGAAAAGTGCCACTTTGGCTACCTCTTCATTGGTGGCATAGCGCCCAAGAGGAATGGATTGCTCAAAATTTTGTTTGGCACTTTCGGCTTCACCAGGTGCAAACCCATCCTCCAGCGAACGCATCATCCGGTTATCTACCGGGGATGGATTGATCGTATTCACACGGATTTTATGCGGTGCGCCTTCCTGGGCTGCCGACTTCATCATTCCTACTACAGCATGCTTTGAAGTAACATAGGGTAAGACATTTGGTGTTCCCATCATGCCGGCCACCGAAGAGGTCATGATAATGCTGCCCCCATTCTTTTTCATTTTGGGGAATACGTGCCTTAAGCCATAGTACACCCCTTTTACATTGATATCAATCACTTTATTGAATTCGTCAAGTGGATATTCGTCCAGTGGAAGCACCTTCCCTTCTACCCCTGCATTGTTAAAGAAAACATCTATGGTGTTAAATTTTTCAATGGTTTTATCCACATAGTTCATCACCTGGCGTTCGTCACTCACATCTGCTGCCACGTAGTCCGCTTTGTCGGCGCCTATTTCCTCAACGGTCTTTTTCAGGGCATCCTCATCGATATCCACCAACATCACTTTTGCGCCACGTTCTACAAACATTTTCGCGGCTGTGGATCCAATTCCTCCTGAACCGCCGGTAATTAAAACTACTTTGTCTTTAAAGTTATTCATATTCATTCTTTCTTTTGTAAATGTCTACTATTATCACAAGGACAAACGAGATTTGTTCATATGAAACCTTCATGCTTAAGGATAAAAAATTAAACTGGCACAAACTCAAAAGGATATGAATTAATAATTACTTTTTAGAAAGCTATTGCATGAAGGTTCGCCGGAGGGATTTGTGGGAAGCTTAAGCGGGAGACACCGGCAACAAAAAAGATTATTGAAATTTGAAGTTGTAAATAGCAGAAAAACTATTATTTAACTAAAATATATTCTCATGAAAAATATCAGGCAAAAAGGACAAAACGAGGCGGCAGTAAAATCAGAATAAATAAAAAAACTGAACAGAAGAGTTTTAAATACCATTTTTTCCGGAAGAACTACACTACTGTAGACTGATCCAGCATTCGTTCTTTCGCAGCGCGGATAAAAAACTTAAAGAAACGACGGAAAGCCCGTTTATAGATGAGCAATTCCGGGTGAAACTGCACGCCCAGGTAAAAAGGATGGTGCTCCCGTTCAATGGCCTGGACAATGCCATTGTCTTCACGTGCCGTCACTTTTAGATCATTCCCGATATCAGCAATGGATTGCTTGTGGAGGGAGTTGACAAAAGCCTCTTCTTTTTCGAAAATTCGATACAGCAGCGTTCCTTTCTCCACTTTAATCTTTTTCCTGAAAAACAGGTAGCCCAGGAGGTGATCGGGATAAACAGCATCATCGTAGACCTGCGTAATATCCATATGAAGGCTTCCCTTGCGCACCACGTTCATCAACTGGGCACCACGGCAAACGGCCAGCACGGGAATGTTCTCCTCGTCGGCCAGGTGGAGCCATTTAATTTCCATCTCGTCGCGAGGCCGGTCGTACTTGTAATTCTTGCGGGCCTCTTTCATGAAAAGCCCGGGAAACACATCGGTGCCGCCGCCCAGCAAGAGTCCATCGATTTTCTTTTCCGATATGGGTTTGCCGGCAGTAAGGATGTAAGGCTTCCCACCCGAAAGCCAAACCATCAGCCACATAGACAGAAAGGGGACGTTCAAATTCCTAACTTCCGGCTTGGTAATTCCGATAAGGGGGCGATGTTTCTTTTGCATACTTTCCGATTTTAATCAAATATCCATTTCCGGGGGCAACTTCCCATACTTCAGGAGGTAAGACAGGGCATAGAGAAAGCCCATAGCCACAAAAGGATCATCACGGGTAAATACTTCATTTTCTGCCAGTTTAGCATCCTGCAACACCTGCATTAATTGCTCTTTCTTCTTCTTTTTCAGTTCTTTGCGTTCCTTCATACGCTCTTTAAAAGAAAGAAAGGCCTCTTTAAGTCCATTACTTTTCATCTCCTCCATAGCCTCCTTTCCAGCTTCGGCCAGTATTTGGTAATTTTCTTTAAAATTGATACTCTCATCGATGATAGCCAGTATCCATGCCAGTGGAATTTTCGTTTTGGTTCCCTGTATGGCCTTCTCACTCTCCGGCAATTCGCCGGTTACATGTAACAGGTAGTTAAGCCAGGGATAGTCGATACCTGATTGCACAGACTGGAACAGCCCGCCAAAAAACCGCGGGTTAATTTCAATCAGGTAGGGCTCCGATGCGGGATCCTCGTTCCACATAAAATCAAGTTGTACCACGCCATTCCATTGCAGTGGTTCCAGAATACTCTTCGCATGTTTCAAAAACATACTTTCATCAATGGTTTCCCGTATTACACCCGAACCAGAATCGGTGGGAAAACGCCGTATGTTTTTATAGGCCATGCTGGCTTTCATCCGGCCTTCCTGCATGATAGCTGTCATGCAATAATCCTCCCCGTCTACCAATTGCTGGAGTAGTTGTGAGGGTCCAAAATCTTTGCTATTCTTTTTGTAAATCCTTCGTAATTCCTCTTCATTTTGCAAAATTTCGATACCCTTGCCACCTGTACCATCCTCTGGTTTTATGAGTAGAGGATACTCCAAGTCATCTTTTAAATCCCCGATATCCTCCATGCTGCTGATGCACCATGTATCCGGAATGTGAACATCAAATTCCCGGGCCGTTTCGCAGAGCTTCTTTTTGGGATGCACCTTGCTAATGGCATCAAAATCGGGTGTTGCAATTGTAATCAAGTCCTTAAAACGCTCCTTGTGTTTGGAAATGACGATGGTTTCTTTAAAAACCGGCATGAGCACATAGGGGCGATCATCCTCGGGCTTGTATTTGCGAATAATGGCTTCCAGGTCGTTCAGGAATTTTTCCTCTTTTTCCTCGAAGTTGGCATAGCTTTCATTTTTGCGCACAAATTTCGAGAAGCCCAGCAATGTAGGCTGAATGCAATCGGCACCAATAATATCGATCCCCCGCTTTCCCAGAGAATGTGCTGCTGCCAGTGCCATCAGGCTTCTGCCCGAAGTAATAATGACCCGGCCGTCTTTTAGTTCATTTTTTTCCATCCTACTTTACTAACTTGATTTGAAAGGAATTGTTTATTGATCATTTGAAATTCGAAATTAAAAACGAGAAACCCGCGTTCACTTTACTTTCCTGCAGCACTCACTCCAGCTGCCATTCCACGGCTTTTTCGGCATGAATGGTCGTGGTATCGAAAAGCGGAATGTCCACATGCTCCTGTTGAATCAGCAGTGGGATTTCCGTACATCCCAGGATAACGCCTCCGGCACCCCGCTCCTGCAGTCTGCCTACCACCTCCCAGTAACGATTCCGGCTCTCCGCTTTAAATATTCCCCGCACCAGCTCGTTGTAAATAATTTCGTGCACCAGGGCCCGGTCGCCTTCATCGGGTGTTATTACGCCAATGCCAAACTTCGATTCGAGCATCTCTTTATAAAAGCCCTTTTCCATGGTAAAACGCGTTCCCAGCAATCCCACCTTGTCGATTCCACGGGCTTTAATGGCCTCTCCCACCGCATCGGCAATGTGCAGCAGGGGAATCCTTACCGCTTTCTGCACTTTGGGTGCCATCAGGTGCATGGTATTGGTGCAAATGACAATACCATCCGCCCCGGCTTTTTCCAGCTTTGCGGCAGCATCGACCATGATGGACGTTAGCTCTTCCCATTTTCCGGCATGCTGCAATTCGGCAATTTCCTGGAAATCGACCGAAAGCATAATATTGCGGGAAGAATGCGACAGGCCCAGTTTCTCTTTCACCAGCCGGTTGGCCAGTTGGTAGTATACGGCAGAAGACTCCCAGCTCATGCCGCCAATAAATCCTATGGTTTTCATTTTTTCTATATTTCTGATTTTAGGGGACAAGGTAGTGAAAAGGGACGGGAGTTTGGACATTTGAAATTAGAAATTTGAAATTGGTCATCGCCTGAGGCGAAACGAAGAATTGAAATTCGATTGCCTTTGAATTCGCTCGCGCCGATTTTATTGCTTACAGCTTTTATATCAGCAGAAATTTACCGTTTATGAAATTCACCTGCTTTCTTTTTGATCAAGTTTTTTGAAGTTGTAACTTGGATCAAGTTTGTGTTATGATTTCCGTTTGGTCTTTAAAAACGGAACAACAGAATAGGCTTTGCACAGAAGCGGCAGGGCTATGAAAATCATTTATTAAGCTAAGAACCAATTATTCACTAAGTTTTGTGTATTTACTTTAAATTTCTTAGATTTAATAGGTTCAATAATCTAATTTTATATGCAATCCCGAAACATCTATACAATTTTAGCAAGAATTTCATTCGTCATTCTTACATTGGTTTTCTATACTGAATTTATAAATGCTCAGAAGGTTGAATCTGTATACCTTTCAGAAATGAAAACAGGCGAT
>CAYVSF010000232.1:0-5472 GCA_964453775.1 uncultured Bacteroidales bacterium | reverse complement strand
AATGGTTATGGGGACTTTTTTATCCAGTACTTGCTGGTCGATAATGCTATAATAATCTGCATTTTTCCTGGAAAACAGGTCGTGTGAAGTCTTCCCGACGATATTTTTTGGATCCATGCCTTCGAAATTTGCATAGGCCTGGTTGCATCCTGTATATATCCCGTTTTTGTTTTTATAAAATACAGGAATGGGAATTGCATCGAGGATATTTTTGAGTCTTTGTTCGCTTAAAATATTTTTTTCTTCCGCTTCAAGTTGTTCTGTGATGTCTTTGGAAATACCCTGAATCCCATTAAATGCATTGTTTTGGTCGAGTAAAAAATCACCTCTCAGATCCAGCCATATTTCTTCTCCCTTCTTGTTTATACCGCATATTTTTTCCTGGATGGGGCCATTGAATTTTTTTCCCGAGCTGATCTCTTTTTTATACTCTGCAAGCTTTTTTGTCAGGTTTTCATAGCATTTCCCGGTTATGAATTCTGAAATGTGTACTTTTTTTTCTTTCGTGGGCAGAAATCCAAATAGTTTCTCAAAGCTTTTATTGGCATAGATAAGATTGAGATGCTTATCCACAGACCAGATGATGTCTGAGGTGTTTTCGAGGAGATCATGATATTGTTTCTGCTCCAGTTGAAGATGGTGCTCGGCTTGCTTCCGTTTTTCTATTTCATCTCTCAATTTAAGATTGGTTTTACCCATCTGCACAATGACACCAGATAATTCAGTGAAGAATTTAAAAATCTGCTGTATTTTTTCTTTATTATACCTGGGGATTTTCTGGATCGCCTCCAGGTATTCTTTTTCGTCATAGCCGTATTTTTGGGCGTTTTTCTTATAAAAACCGATATCAAAAGCGACCTCCCCGTAAAGGAAATGCCCTAGAAACAGGGTGGCTATATGTTGATTATCAACAATTACAGGCTGTGCAATATTGTTCAGCCTATTTGGGCATTCCATCTCAACCCGTTGCCCGTTCTTTAATTTCTGTTGAACTTCCTCATCAAAACCATTGCATTTTGCGCCGCATTTTTGATTCTCTCTGTGGTATTTATCACAAAGGGGGGGGTGTTCCCAGGGGAAGATGAGGTTGAAATTTTCATCTAGAATGCCAACCGGAATCTGGGTGATCAAGAAGAATTGATCTAAAAGTTGTTTCAAACTCCCGAGATCTATAATGTCTGATAGTTTGAGTTTTGCATTCTTATTTTGCATGTGCGCATCATTCATAATGATGGATATCCTGTAGGTAAATGAGATAGGTTTAGCTAGTCTTCATCAAAGGCTTTGGCTTCCTCCCAGATTTTGTTCATTTCATCCAGGTTCATTTCTTTTAACGAGATACCATTGCTAATTGTTCTTGTTTCAAGGTACTTAAAACGCTTAATAAATTTTTTATTGGTTTTCTCCAGGGCAATTTCAGGATCTACGTCGTAAAGCCTTGCTGCATTAATGACTGAGAAAAGGAGATCGCCAAATTCTTTTTCTGCTTCTTCATGGTTGGCTTCTTTAATTTCTTTTTTTAATTCTTGTAGTTCTTCATCTATTTTATCCCAAATCTGTTCCCGCTCGTCCCAGTCGAAGCCAACGCCCCGTACTTTTTGTTGTACTCTATTTGCTTTTATGAGAGCCGGAAGGCTTTTGGGAACACCTGATAAGACGGATTTATTTCCCTCTTTCATTTTAATTTGTTCCCAGTTTTCTTCTACCTCTTTATGATCTTTTACATTTATTGCTCCGAATACATGGGGATGTCTTCGAATTAGTTTTTCACTTATTCCATGAAGGACATCAGTTATCCCAAAGCTGTTTTTTTCTGATCCTATTTTGGAATAGAAGACGACATGAAGCAGGATATCACCCAATTCTTTTTTTATTTCCTCATCGTTTCCTTCTAAAATGGCATCTGCAAGCTCGTATGTTTCTTCAATGGTAAGTGTACGTAAGCTTTCATTGGTCTGTTTACGATCCCATGGACATTTTTTTCTTAACTCATCCATAATGTGCAGCAGCTTATCAAAAGCCTGTAGTTCTTCTTTCATTTCTAAGTTTTTTAAAATCCGTTCTTCATCTGAAATGAAGTCGATCTAGTATGTGGATTATTGTATACTGAGGTCAACTATATCTTCTTTTTTCTCTCAAAATTTACTCTTACAGTGGAATCCTTATTCAGATTTAGCATATTGCTTGCTTCTCCACCGTTTTGTGCGATTTCCAATAAATCCAGCGAATTGAAAAGAGCCAGTATTTCCCCTGGTGTTGTTTCATCATAGGATTTATTAAGTTTTCGTATTTGCGATTGACTGTATTGCATATTAATACGAAAGGGAAGACCCTTTCCAACACGTTCAAAAATTTGTCTTGATATATTGGTAATTGCATTTTGGTAGGAATCGATATACAATACCTTTCCTATGATAGTATCATCTTCAATTATGGCGCGGTAAGGGACATTCTTGTAATAGTCATCCAGTTTTTCTCCCAGATTTGATAGTTCTTCTCCTTCAGAAATTCTGCAAGCTGCAGAAGCAAAAATGTCAAGCTCGGGGAAAGGAGAGTTGCCTTTTTCCAATTGCAGGTGGATAATCTCTTCTGGTTTTTCTTTAAACAATAGTCCGAAGATGCCATTATCTGCAGCAAGAAAGAATTGATTGTCCTTTTTTGCCACCAGGTAATCCCCTTTTGCATGCTGACTCCGAATGCCGATTATGTGGATGGTACCTGCCGGGAAACGCTGATAGCAACTTTTAAGAATAAAAGCAGCCTGTGTCGTATTATGCCGATCCACCTGGTGCGATAAGTCCACTATTTTTGCATCGGGGAGCTGGCTGTAAATAGCTCCTTTTACTGCACCTACATAATAATCTTCTTTGGTCCAATCACTTATGAGTGTGATAAATGGCATAATGATCTTTTTTCCCTGGGACAAAAATAATATATCCCTTCATCATTTCCTGCTTTTTCTGATTTTTATTCATATTAGACCGGCCTCTAGAACAAAATTACAGATATCATTGTATGATTAGCAGTATAAAAATTTGGTAGGGGAAGATATTTTTGCGCTATTAGTCTTACCTTTGCAATTGGGTTGCATTTAGCAGCTCAAAGTGAAGAATTGTCGAAGGACGAACATATGATAGAAAAAGTAATTTATTTAGAAGGAGTAAATCCGGTTGAAATTTATGGAGTAAAAAATCAACGCCTGGAAATCATTAAAAAGAAATTTCCAAAATTACATATTATTGGAAGGGGAGATGAGTTGATGGTGAAAGGGGAAGAGAATGAGATTGCTGCCTTTGAAGCCTTTGTGCAGCAGGTGATGGATTATTACCTTCGTTTTAAGAAGGTCAATGACAAAGATTTCCAAACGATGCTTGAAGGGCGTGGCGAGGAGTTATTAAAAAAGAAAAACTCTTCAGATGACGCCCTGGTGTTTAGTAACAATGCCCGGCCCATAAAAGCCCGCACTATTAATCAACAACGATTGGTCGATGAATATGATACCAACGATTTGTTATTTGCTATTGGTCCGGCAGGTTCGGGAAAAACCTATACAGCAATTGCTTTGGCTGTGAGGGCATTTAAAAACAAGGAAGTAAAGCGAATTATTTTAGCCCGACCTGCTGTAGAAGCAGGAGAAAAGCTGGGGTTCTTGCCGGGTGATTTTAAGGAAAAGTTGGATCCCTATTTGCGTCCGCTCTATGATGCTTTGCTGGATATGTTTCACCCCCGGAAGCTGGCAGAATTGATTGAAGATGGGATTATTGAAATTGCCCCATTGGCTTATATGAGAGGAAGAACGTTGGACAATGCCTGTGTCATTTTGGATGAAGCGCAGAATACAACGCTAAATCAGATTAAGATGTTTTTAACACGAATGGGGCAGAATGCCAAGTTCATTGTTACCGGGGATACAACCCAGATTGATCTGCCCCGAAGGAGTGATTCCGGATTGGTACAGGCAATGAAAATACTCAAGAATATTAAAGGAATCTCGATTATCGAGTTTGATGACAGGGATATCATAAGACACCATTTGGTGAAGCATATCGTGGATGCGTATAATGCTTATTTTAAAGAGAAAGATAAAAACAACTAAATAAACTTTGAACTATGGCCAGCACCTTAACCAAGACAAATTTCAGTTTTCCGAATCAGGAATCAGTGTATCATGGAAAAGTAAGAGATGTGTATAATCTTGCCGATGAATACCTGGTGATGATTGTTAGTGACAGAATTTCTGCCTTTGATGTTGTTCTGCCCGAGGGAATTCCCTATAAAGGTCAGGTTTTGAATCAAATTGCAGAAAAGTTTTTAGATGCTACAGCAGATATTGTTCCCAGTTGGAAAATAGCCACCCCAGATCCCAATGTGATGATAGGTCATCGCTGTGTTCCCTACAAGGTTGAAATGGTGGTAAGAGGCTATTTAACCGGTCATGCATGGAGAGAATATAAGGCAGGTAAGCGGGAAATTTGCGGTGTGCCACTGCCGGAGGGAATGAAAGAACATCAGAAATTTAAAGAACCTATTATTACGCCAACCACAAAGGCCGATCAGGGACATGATGAGGATATTTCAAGGGAAGAGATTATAAAAACCGGGTTGGTTAGTGAAGAGGAGTACACCCAGCTTGAAAAGTATACGCTTGAGCTTTTTCAACGAGGAACTGAAATTGCTGCGGAACGAGGTTTGATCCTGGTAGATACCAAGTATGAGTTTGGAAAGAAAAATGGCAAGATCTTTTTAATCGATGAAATCCATACCCCCGATTCTTCCAGGTATTTCTATGCTGATGGGTACCAGGAACGACAGGATAAAGGAGAACCCCAAAGACAGTTGAGCAAAGAGTTTGTTCGCGAATGGTTGATGGAAAATGGATTCCAGGGGAAAGAAGGACAGGAAATGCCTGTTATGCCTGAAGAATTTATACAGCAGGTGTCCGACCGGTATATTGAATTATTTGAGAAGATTACTGGCGATCCTTTTTTAAAAGCACCAACAGACAATATCCAAAACCGTATCGAAAAAAACACGATGGAAGGTCTTCGAAAATTTATGTAAGAAGGATCTATGAATTCTTTGAAAGTCTGTCTGGGTCCTGGGCAGACTTTTTTCTGTAGGTTGGTCTGTTATTTCTTTCTGCCAAAAAGGAAGCTTATCTTTATAGTTTGATTTAATAGTTTAAGTTCTACTTATGGAAGCAAATCGAAGATTTACAAGAAAAGAGGAAATTGCAAATTCTGTTTCGCATGGATTGGGAGCAGTCTTTGCAATTGTTGCATTGGTGCTGCTCGCTGTTTTTTCAAGTCGGTATGGAACGGTATGGCATATTGTAAGTTTTAGTATTTATGGGGCTATGTTGGTGCTTTTATATCTTTCATCCACCTTTAACCATTCGCTTAAATTTGGTACAAAGGCGAAGGATTTTTTCCATAATTTTGATCAGATTGCCATTTTTTTGATGATAGCCGG
>CAYVSF010000231.1:0-5484 GCA_964453775.1 uncultured Bacteroidales bacterium | reverse complement strand
CTGATTGATGACGATACGCTTCAACCAGGCACCAAAACTTACCTTCCCACTATAGGTGTCTATCTTTCCAAAGGCTTTCAGAAAAGCTTCCTGCATTACGTCTTCAGCTTCCAGTGTGTCATTTAGAATCCTGAGGCTTGTATTGTACATGGCTCTGTAATATAGCTTATAGAGCTGAAATTGAGCTTTCTGTTCACCTTCTTTACACCTCTCGATGATGTCCTGGTGAATGTTTCTGTAAACTGTTTCCTCTTGCTTCATGAGTGCACTCTGTATAGTATGATACTCACTTAAACTTGCTTCCTGGTTACAATTTACATATTTTGTGTGGAAATCTAACATTATATCATTCTAGATTTTCAGTCTTCGTTTTAATGACGTCAAATCTTTTTTTATGCTGCATAATGTCTCGTGAAAAATGAACATTTCTTTACTTTTGTCGCCTCTTTTAATCTTTAAACAACAATTAATTTATAAATCATGCATTTATCAAATTTATATTCAGAACAAGAAACCTTTGTTTTTCGGGAGTGGAATAGAAAATCCTATGCCGTTTTTAATTCCTTGAAACGTATAGTACATATTGGGAAAATAGTATTAAGTTACAGCTTGTTATTCCTCCCCATTCAATTAAGGGCCCAGGAGGATTCGGTAAAAGTCTCAAAACAATTAAAACTGGATGAAGTTATTGTTACGGCCAATAAAGCTCCGGCCATTTATTCCAAAGTATCCCGTTTCATATTATCAGTTGATAGAAGCGACTTAGAAGAGGCCAAATTTATCAGTTTCTCCGACTTATTAGCCTCTTCCTCCCCGGTTGATATTCGAGAACGAGGATTCTCAGGTATGCAAGCAGATATCAGTATTCGAGGAGGAAGCTTTGATCAAAATGCTGTGCTTTTCAATGGATTTAATATAACCGATCCGCAAACGGGTCATCACAACCTGAACTTACCTGCCAATATCCGTTCCATTTCCCATCTTGAAATTTTATATGGACCCGGGGCCCGCGTAATTGGTCCAAATGCTTTTTCCGGTGCCGTTAATTTTATAACCGAACCCACTGCCGGTAATGCTATTGATCTTTATTTGCGTGGTGGCGAATTTAAAACTCATAAGGAAAACCTCAATCTAAACCTTTCAAGGGGGAAGTATAAAGGCATGCTAAGTCTTTCCAACTCATCTAGTGATGGTTTCACCGAAAATACCGATTTTAATTCGATAAATGCTTATTATCATGGCGTTTTGGATAGTATTCAAAAGAATAAATTTGAACTAATGCTTGGCCATACCAGAAAAGAGTTTGGCGCAAATAGTTTTTACACACCCCAGTTTCCAAACCAATTTGAAGCCATAAAGAGCTCTTTCCTTGCAATAAAGGCCAGTGGAGGAAGCGAACTAAACTATCGTTTAAAAGGATTCTGGCGCTCGCATAAGGATCGTTTTGAATTATTTCGATACGAATCTCCGGATTGGTACAGTGGTCATAATTATCACCTTACTCATTTATACGGCACTGCAATGGATATAATTTATCGTTCCGACTGGGGTATCACAAGCATGGGAGTGGAGTTTCGTTCGGAAAATATTTTAAGCAATGCTTTGGGCGAAGAAATCGGCGATACGATAGCAGGAAAAGATAAAGAGGCTAAGTATACACATGCTTATTCCCGGAATCATTTGAGTTTTTTTGGCGAGCATACAAAACAGTGGGGCAATTTTCATTTTTCTACCGGCCTTCTTATCCACTGGCTGGAAGAACAATCATCAAAGTTTCGCCTTTATCCGGGGATTGATCTTAGTTACCGGCTTGGTGACGAAGCCATGATCTATGCTACAATCAATAAGACACTTCGACTACCTACTTTTACCGATATGTTTTACGATGGGCCTTCAAATCTGGGAAATCCGGAATTGAAACCAGAAGAAGCCCTAAGCTATGAACTGGGAATAAAAGTCTATCAAAGCTGGTTCTTTTTACAATCGTCGTTTTTTCATAGAACGGGTAAAAATATGATAGCCTGGGTTTTGCCGGAAGAGAATTCAGAACAGTGGGTCACTCAAAATCTTTCCCGACTAGAGAGTTATGGTGGTGAATTGATGATCAATTCCGATTTGCAAAAGCTTCTGGATAATCAACAAATTCTTCGAAAATTTAAATTGCAATATACATATATAAAGCAGTCAAAGGCCAGCGATGCTTTTGAATCGAAATATGCCATGAATTATTTGCAGCACAAATTAACCACCTCCATGCGGGCATCTGTCATTCCTAACTTTTATCTTCAAATAGATGGAACGTTCCGGGACAGGGCCGGTAAATACCCCTGGTATAATACCGAAACATCAGCATATGAAGGAGAAGAAGCATATACACCTTTCATGCTGACCGATGTTTTGCTTGAATATCAAACAGGGAAAATGCTGTTTTTCATAAAAGTGAAGAATCTTTTTGATACTGCTTATATTGATATTGCTAATGTACCACTTCCCGGAAGGTGGATAAATGCTGGATTACAAGCACATATAACGTTGTAAATAATGGCTAAATACATTCTATTCAGATAAATATGGTTAAAAAAGGACTATAAATACTGGATTTTCTAAATATTTTTATATTTTTGTTTAAAATCCTAAATGATAATTTAAACCCTTAAACAACATGAAAAAATTAAATTTATTACTGGTTGCAATTGCATTAGTTAGTTTTACAGCGTTTAGTTCTTGTCAGAATACTCAGGACAAAGCCAAAGAAAAAGTAGAAGAAGTAGTAGAAGAAGCTGAAGAAGCAGTAGAAGAAGTAGCTGCTGAAGAGGAAGAAATGGAAGCAGATACAACTGCTGAAGCAAAAGAAGAAGAGCCTGCAGAAGAAACTGAAACACAAGAGTAGTTGTAAGGCAGAACGAAAATGGAAGGCGTCTCAATTGGAGACGCCTTTTTTTTATGTAAATATCAGGATAGAACCGGTAATGACCTCACCGGTTTCATAATTAAACTCCGAACCCATTAAACTATGAGGAATGGAGTAAATAATTAACAGGATAATCGCAGCCGCAACAGTAAAATAAGGCCGTTGCTTTTTATAATTGGCAATCACTGCAATAATCCATGCAATAAATGCAATGAGCGTTTTATTATCTGTTAAATCCCAACCTACAGGAATACCTGTCCAGGCCTCTCCAAATGCATAGTGCTGCATAATGGGGCCAAGTGTCATCCCCCCCACTGCAAGTAAAATTAAGGTAATGATACCATACAGCCGTTGTTTGGGAAAATTCCAGGCTGCAAATAGCCCCGATACATTGGAAAATAGCATGGCAAGAAACATGATGAGCACATGTGGAATCAGCACCCAATTGGGCACAGCTCCTTTAAATCGTATCCTGATAGGATAATGTTTTGATATTTGATAGCTGTTTCTATTGTTAAATATGGTTATGTAATATTCGATTTTGCCTGCCGGCGGCTGGTGCGGCAATGATGCAAGCAGTGAATCGCCCTGCCGGATGAGTTTTTTTGTTTTCCAGAAATCCCCTGTTGGAAATCGTCTGTAATGGATTTGACCCGAGATCTTTTCATCTTCAATCGGAAGGATGATGATGGCATCCTCATTTCCGCCGTGACTCCTGGGTAATTCAAATTCCAGTTGCTTCCCACTGATTTCAATTTCTACGTCTTTGGGATAGGTTGGTCCTGTTTTCCTTTGATAAATTGCGGCTGTTAGCGTAATGACAACAGCAAGGATCCAAATAAATGTTTTTTTCATCTCTCTGATTTTACATTAGAAAATTACAATTGAACCAGTAACACTTCTTTTTCACTGTTTCTGAGAATTTCTACGGTTATTGTTTGCCCGGCTTCCAGTTCTTTCAACCGTTCCATGTATTCGTATATGCCTTTTACTTTTTTACCATTAATGGCCGTAATAATATCTCCGTTTTTCATTCCTGATTTATACGCTGGTTTTCCTTTGATGACCAAATCAGCCCTTAATCCTCTCTTTTCAATCCCGGAAAAATCGGGCATGATGCCAAGGGCAACTTTATATCGCTTGCTGTGGGCATAGGCTCTGCTCATTTCAGGTACACCTGTTGACGTAAAATGCAGTTGAAGATCCGATGAGGAAAGACGATAGCTTAAGTCATAAATGTAATTTGTTACATCCCAAAGGCCTTCAAAATTAATTTTTCCGGTACTGTCTGCAGGAGTATGATAATCAACATGTGCCCCTGTGGAAAAGAAAAACACGGGGATTTCTTTCATATAAAAGGAAGCATGATCAGAGGGTCCATAGCCCTCTCTGGAAAGACTTAATGTAAAATTATAATTGTTGTTTATTGCATTGATCAAAGAGTCTGCCTCTTTAGCTGTTCCCGTTCCTCCAACTTGCAAATTGCGCCCTTTTTTTAATCTGCCTACCATATCGATATTTATCATAGCCTCGATATTCGTTAAATCTACAGGAGAATGTTTTACAAAATACTTTGATCCCACAAGTCCTTTTTCTTCTGCACCAAAGGCTATAAATATAAAGTTCTTTTTAAGGCTGTCTTCACGGGTCTTCAGTTTTCCTGCAATCTCGATGAGACTTGAAACGCCGGAGGCATTATCGTCTGCACCATAGTGGATTGCTGTGGTATCGGGCTGTCGGCTACTGGTTCCCTTGCCTCCATATCCCAGATGATCCATATGTGCACCAATCACAATATAAGGGGATTCCGGATCAACGACCAAACTGGCAATAATGTTGGCTGTTTTTTCTTTCTCTATTTTTAAATCGGATTGAGCAGTTATTGTTTTGTCAATTTCAAATGAATGAGGCTGGTGTAATTTTGCCATTTCTTTTTCAAGGCTGGAAATTGATTTTCCTGTTTCTTCTAATATTTTATCTGCAAGGGTTCTTTTTATTCGTATCACCGGGATATCCATTGAACCTTCAGGATTCTTTAAAGTTGGGAATTCATCAGAAGCATCAAAAGAGGGTCCAGCAACGAATAGCACCCCAGCAGCACCTTCATCCCTGGCTCGCAATGCTTTGGAGCGTGCAGAGCTTTGCGAAATCCATGCAGCATCCATATTATCTGGTTCAGGATTTCCCAGGAGGATGAAAGCCCATTTATTTTTTAAATCAAACTCTTGAAAGTCATTCCACTGCATAATCTCATCCTGCAGTTTGAAGCCGTAGCCCAGAAATACCGGTTCCGCTGAAATCTTTTTATTTCCGGAAAAGCTTACCGGCATAAAATCTTCCTGAAAACTATAATTATTGCTCTCAACTTTAAAAGAGTTGTTGTCTCCGGGTACAATATCGGTATAGATAGTAAAATATTGTCTGCCATTCGATTGGTATAGGTCAAGTTGGTAATTGCTAAACTGATTTGCTACATAATCAGCTGCAAAACTGTCACCCCTTGTTGCAGGATGCCTTCCTTCCAGCTCTTCTGAGGCCAGATATGTTATATGCTTCTGCAATTCGGATGAGCT
>CAYVSF010000230.1:0-5490 GCA_964453775.1 uncultured Bacteroidales bacterium | reverse complement strand
GTACAGAAACACCAAGGTACCATGGTTCGCCGGTCCGCCCAATATTTATAGGGGCAAAGGCAATGTAGCTATTTCGATTCTCATCGTTGAGGTTCGTAATCGAAAATGTTTTTCCTGTTGAAATTTGTTGAAGCAGGTCGAATTTTTTGTTTTTGACAGGCTTAAAAGCGGCATCTGTATTTAGCAGTTCCATATCAGGATGACCGGCAAATTTTCCTTTATGACTTATTAAAAAAGCAAAACTTCCCGGATATTGTTCTATTTTAACATTTTCAATAATTTCCTGAAAATCATCCAATGTAATATCAACACCCACAGCACCAATAAACTCATTGTTATAAATAATTGGTGACAGAAGGCTGGTCATTAGTTTCACTTCTTTTTTCCCCTCTGCAAATTGATCAAAGTAAATTGGGAGAACAATTTCTTTTGCCCTGGCTTTAATGGAAGCGTAGATGGCATTGTCCCCTTCAAGCGAACGGAGAGATTGATTGTAGATCATACTTCCATCCCTCATATGGAATTCATTGGACATTCTACCATGCGGTTGGGTATAGGTAGAATCAATCTTATTTAATTCCCAACTATCCCATAGGGTGTATATATCAGGATTGTCTGCATATACATATTCGTACATTTTAATAAACAGGGGATCCCATTCTTCCCTGCTCATATCTGTATAAGTTAGAAAAGCTTTCGCAAGAGTACGAACGGTTGTCATGTACTGGTTCATCTGTCCCTGAATTTCGTTGGCGTATTTTTCTGCATAGCTGTCTACCAGGGCGACGGCCTGTTTGTAAGATGCTTTTTTTGCACTGGCACTAATATAGCCAATCGCTGTGGCATAAATTATCACAGAAATGCCAATAAGAAATAACTGCATTTTGTGTTTGAGGCTCAGATTTAATCTCATACGCTTATGTCTCTTTTTTATTTTTGACAGGTTTGAAGGTCCTAAAATTAACAGATAAATCTACACTTTTTATTGTAATTTTCAAACTTCTCTCAGTTTTGTAAAGACAAGGGAGGCAGGATTATTTGATGTTTTTTAATTTCTTTTCGAAAATCTTTTATAGAAGGTCCCAAAGTAATTTCCATTAATTTCCAAAAAGAGGGTGAATGATTTTTTATTTTCGTATGGCAGAGTTCGTGTACCAACACATAATCAATCAGGTGGGATGGAAGTCTCATCAGGTGAATGTTGAGATTGATATTATTTGTGGCACTGCAACTTCCCCATCGCGATTTTAAGTTTTTCAACCGTACCGATTTGTAGTTATATTCGTATCTTTTAGACAATAATTCCAGTCTGTTCGGGAGGTATTCTTTGGCTTCCTTTCTTAATGCTTCAATGAATGTATAATAGGAAATATGTTGCGCCCTGGGATCTTTTTCCGAAATTCCTGCCGGTAATTTTATTAGAATTTCTTCGTGGGTGATTTCCGAAGAAAAATCCTGTTTTTCATGATTTACAAACTTGAGGGATCTTTGTTTTGTTGCCAATCCAGCCTTTAAATAAAAGGGGTCTGTTTCAGATTGAAAAATTTTAATTTTTTGCTGTTGTTTCAGAATCCAGCTTTTTTTCGAATGGATGAAATGGCTTATTTTTTTATTACTGATATAGGAAGGTGAAGTAACCCTGGGCTTTTCAAATGCTTTTATTACGATACGCAAATGTTTGTACCCTCTTTTTTTTACAATCTTCACATACCCTATCTCTTGATCGAAAAAAAGAAAACTAGACATAAAAATCAGGAAATAAATCGATTAATAATACCATATAGCTTATCCAGATTAATGGGTTTAATGATAAAATCATCATACCCCTCTTTTTTAATTTTGCGCAAATCACCTTCCATCGCATAGGCTGTTTGCGCAATGACAGGAATTTTTTCGTTTGCCTTTTTTATAATGCGCATGGCCTCATTGCCATCCATAACGGGCATTTGGATATCCATCAACACCAAATCGGGCTTTTCTTTTTCTGTCATGTTCACGGCCTCTTTCCCGTTTTTTGCCCAGATAATATTTACATTAAAAGGTTTTATAGCGCTTTCCAAATAAAGGAAATTTGTCACAACATCTTCTGCAATCAGAATTTTTTTACCAGTTAGGTCAGTAATGGTTCGATTTCGTTCTTCAGGGTGCTTTTCTTTTTTAATTAGCGGTAAGGTAAATACAAATTTAGAACCCCTGTCTTTTCCCGATTCCAGTGTAATATCACCACCCAGCAATTCAACCATGCTTTTGGCTATAGTGAGGCCAAGACCCGTTCCGCTGTATCGCCTGGTGGGTGATTCGTCCACCTGCCTGAAACGCTCAAAAATGGTCTTTTGCATTTCTTCCTCTATGCCAATTCCTGTATCTTTTACAAAAAATGATATTTCTTTTTTGTTGAGTTTATATCCGTATGTCACCTCTCCTTTTTCTGTAAATTTGATGGCGTTATCCAATAAATACGAAAAAATCTGTTCAACCCTTTTTTCGTCATTGAAGATATTTAAGTCATTATCTGGTATGGCAATAGAAAGTTTAAGGTCTTTTTTCCCCTGCTGATTTTTAATCGCCGAGAAGGATTTATGAAGTTTTTCCATCAAATCTTTAAGGTTAAAATAATCTTTTTCCGGATAAATTTGATTGGCTTCTATCTTCGAAACAGCAATAATATCATCGATGAGTGTTAACAGGTTTTTGCTGGCTGTTTTTATGATTCGAATATATTCCCTGGTATCTTTTTCAGTTATATCGGGTTCTTCAAGAAGCGAAGAAAAACCAATAATGGCATTCATGGGGGTCCTTATTTCATGGGACATGTTAGCCAGGAATGATGTTTTTAAACGATCGGACTCTTCAGCTTTTTGCCGGGCTTTATCCAAATCCCGTTCGTGCTGTTTTTGTTCTGTAATATCTCTGTAGATTACATAAAAGCCTGCCTTATCAGAACGAATATGAATGGGAGTGGCCAGAACCGAAACAGGAATAACCTGCCCGGCTTTGGTTTTCCTTCGGGTTTCAAAAGAAACATCTTTTCCTTCATCTAAAAGCTTGTTTTTCACACTGGCCTGCTCAATGTAATCCGGAGGAACAATTAATTGGTCTAAATCTTTATCGGTAATATCTTGTTTGCCATACCCAAAAAGTTTTGTAAACATATTATTTACCTGCAGGATATGGTATTTGTTGTCTAAAAGAGCTATGGCTTCCGGGGAACTCTCGAATAAATGTTTAAAGAAAACAGTACTTTCTTCCTGCTTTGTTTTCGATTGCTTTAAGTTATCTAATAAATGGTTTATTAAAAGCGCCATTTCCTGAAACTCTTTAAATGGAACATCAGAAGGATTGATCCTAACATTTTTCTCCGATGCCCTGCGGAAAAAATCCTGAAAGGTGCTTAAGGCTTTTTTTGCTTTTTTTGAGAGATAGAAGGTGTATAAATATAAAACAAGTAAAGTGAATGCAAGTATGATAACAATTGTAATTAGCTGGCTCCGTATTTTTTTCTTTAAATCGGTTTTTTTACCATCGATGATGTCATCAATATCATCGATATATACGCCTGCTCCAACCATCCATCTCCATTCCGGAACTCCTTTTACAAAGGACATTTTGGGTGCTATTGAATCATTATGAAGTTTGCGCCAGTGATAATACATAAAATTACCTTCGGGATTCTTAACCGCACGTCTTTCTTCCTGGATTACCTTAACACCTTTGGGATCTTCCATATCCCATAAGTTAATACTCTCTTCAACGATTTTCCCATTGGTAATTTTTGCAACTCCATCATAGGTATTGATAAAAATATAGCCTTCTTCTCCAAACCTTCTATCACTCATTCGTTCAAGCATCTCTTGTTGAAGGTCCTGATTGAAATTATCCAGATAATCACCTGCTCCTATATACCAGTTCAATGGTTTAAAGAGCTTCACAAATGAAAGTTTAGGGTAAATCATTGAACTGTTTTCATCTGGTTTTCTCCAATAATCCGTTACAAATCCTTCTCCTGCTGTGTTTACAACATTTAGTTCATCCTGCATGACATAGTTCCCCATATCATCCTGCAAGTTGTATAAATATTCTCCTTCGTATTCAGGAGCAATAGGATAGAGGACGTCATATCCATCGAGTGTGCCAATGAAATAGTACCCCCGACCATTGTTAAACCGCACAGGTCGAAGGGCTTCTTTTATGAGGCGGGCTATTTCTTTCCGACTTTTTTCTTGCTTATATTTATGGTAGATGTTTTCGGCGATGCGATGGGCATCATATACCCTTGATTTTAATATTTCACGGAGTTGTTCCCTGGATTGATCAATACTGTACTCAATATAATCGACTGCCGCTTCTGTCTCTTTTCTAATCAGACTCTTCTGCTGATTCAGGTAATCTAAACGAATTTCGTCGACTTGTCGATTGAAGTCTTTATATTCTTTGTAGATCCAGAAATAACCAAGGATAATAAGTATAAGGCTTACAGCAATCAGGGATTGATAGAAAAAAATGTTAACGACTGATTGTCCGGTTGATTTTTTTATGAAAGTATTTTTTTGATTTTTTCGCATACTTTATACCGGAAGGTTTCGTTTTGAAATATTAGCTTTTCGTAAAGTTATGACAATTATTTGTAAAGTTTATTTCCAGTAACGCCACGTTTTATTATTTTTGGTAATTAATATAACGAAAGCACTCATTGAAAGTTCCACAAAATGAAAATGAAATACTACTTCTCTATTTTTACTGCTATTTTTTTTATAGCCCAAGCGGCTCAGGCTCAGGATGAATGGAGTCTGGAAAGATGCATAAATTATGCTCATGAAAACAATATTGAATTGAAACAGCAAGAATTAAACGCTGAAATGAATGAGCATAGCTATAAGCAATCCTACCTTAACATATTGCCTACAGCAAATGCAGGTATGAATGAAAACATTTCTTTTGGGCGTGCTTTGGATGAAACGACGTATGAATTCACAGAAAATGAAACAGTTATTTCCGGGAATTTAAACCTGTCAACATCTTTAACTATTTTTAATGGATTGCAAAAATTCAATACGGTTCAAAAGCAAAAGTTTAACCTTCAGGCCAGTTTGCAGGATGTGGAGCAGTTTAAAAATGACATTTCCTTGAACATTGCCTCTGCATATTTGCAAATTCTTTTTAATAAAGAGCTCCTTCAGAATGCAAGGAACCAATTGGAGGTTATTCAACAGCAGGTGGAACAAACCAGTCAGCTTGTAGAGGCCGGAAGCCTGGCCGAAGGGAGTTTGTTGGAGATCGAGGCGCAAATGGCTTCGGAAGAACTGCAGGTAGTGAATGCAGAAAATCAACTGGAAATGTCTGTATTAAATTTAAAACAATTGCTTGATTTGGGCGAAGCTGAGGCATTTGATATCGTTGTTCCTGAAATTCAAATTGAGGAAGCTCCTGTATTGGATGATGTTGCTGACGTCTACCAGGAGGCACTGGCGATGTACCCCATGATAAAAAGTG
>CAYVSF010000229.1:0-5498 GCA_964453775.1 uncultured Bacteroidales bacterium | reverse complement strand
ATATCGGCAGGCCTATCCATCACATTTCGCTGGATAATTTATACGATACCTTTCTCGATGATATTGATAAGGTAATGGACGATTTACAAAAAAGAGAAACAGAAATACAGACCAAATCGGGCGACTGGTACCTGATACGCATTATCCCATACAGAACAGAAGAAAATGCTATCAATGGAATCATTGTCACTTTTATTGCCGTTAATCAATTGAAAGCAGCAGAAGACCAATTGGCAAGAGAGCGCAATTTATTACAGCGGGTTTTGGATAGCAGTCCGCTGGGAAAAACTATGGTAGATAACAAAGGAATCATTACTTACATAAATAAGCAAGCCGGACAGATTTTAGAGGCCAATTTTGATGAAACCGGTCAGCTAAAATTTGATGCTGAAGAATGGAATATTACCGACGAAGAGGGCAAAAAAATTCCCGGTTCAAAATTGCCATTTAGCATGATCATGAAAACCAAAAAAAATCTATATAACTACAAGCATTATATTCAAAAGAACGATGGCCGCAAGAAACTACTGAGCATTAACGGAGCACCTATCTATGGTGATGATCACGAGCTGGAAGGTGCAGTTTTTACACTGGAAGATATCACAAAAAAGGAGCAATAAGAAGCAATGGCAGACAAATCGGAATTAAGAAAGAAAGCGCAGGAGATTTTAAAGCAGCGAGGTTCGATAAATACAGAGCTGTATAGCCAAAGCCTCGAGCAATTGGTGCAGGAGCTAAGCATTTATCAAATTGAATTAGAGCAGCAAAATGAAGAGCTGCGGATAACGCAGGATAAACTAGAGGCGGCAAAAAAGAGGGCCAGCGATCTGTATCATCATGCTCCGGGAGCTTACTTTACCTTAAATGAAGATAATATCATCCTGGAGGCCAATAAAACACTGGCCACGATGCTCGAAGTAGCTTTAAACAAACTCATCGGGCAAAACTTTACCAAGTATATCAGTCCGGACAGCCAGGATGCTTTTTATTTTCATGTAAAGAAAAAAATCGATAAAAGTAAGCACAATTGCAATTTGCGAATCAGAAGCGCCAGTGGTAAAATATATCATATATGTTTAGAAACAAAGCGAGATGATACAAGCAGGGACATTACCCTGAACACCCTTGTGGATATCTCTGAGCAAAAACGTTACCAGGATCAGCTCAAATTTCATTTTGATATCTTAAAGAACGTTAAGGAAAGCATCATAGCCACGAACATGCTGGGTGAAATCACCTACTGGAACAAAGGTGCAGAAAAAATATTCGGGTACACCGAAAAAGAGATGCTGGGCAAAAAACCCAGTTTGCTTTATCCGGAGAAAGAGGAGAAAGAGATGGCTAAGGATTTGGAATCGATCCTGGAAGGCACCGATTATGAAGGTGAATGGAAAGGCCGTACAAAAGAAGGGAAAACGATCTGGGTGAGCATCCATACCAGTCTTTTATACGATAAGCACGAAAACCCAATTGGTTTTATTGGTGTAGCTTCAGACATCACACTCGAAAAACATCAGCAGGAGATCATTGAAGAAAGCGAAAAGAAATACCGCACCATTTTTTCCAGCGCTGCAGATGCCATCTTCCTAATCGATGGAGACATAATTGACTGCAACGATGCAGCATGCAGGCTTTTTGGCTATACCCGGCAAACGCTAATTGGTAAAAACCCGGTAGATTTATCCCCTAAAGAGCAGGAACACGGTCAAAGCAGCAGGGAGCTAGGCTTACAACACATTAAGCATGCACTTAAGCATGGAGAAAAAATGTTTAGCTGGAAACACCAGCGGAAAGACAAGACCCTATTTGATGCCGAGGTAAATCTTTCCGCTTATTCTACGGGAGATGACAGGCGTTTAATCGCTACAGTGCGCGATGTATCCGAACGAAATCGTATTTTCCATCTACAGGAACGTTTTTCAGCCATCATCAAAAATTCAGAAGATGCGATTATCAGCAAAGATCTGCAGGGAAAAATAGAAAGTTGGAACAGGGGAGCCGAAAAGCTTTATGGCTATTTGGAGAATGAGGTCATTGGCAAACGTATTCAGGATATTTTTAAAAAGAATAAGCTGGAAATAAACAGTCACCTCAAAGAAATCCGAAAAGGGAAAACGGTGAGCAACTTCCAGACAACACGATATACCAAAGGCGGAAAACGCTTGCATTTAGCGCTTTCGTTATCGCCCATACATAATAAAGAGGGAGAAATTATTGGTGTTGGCACCATTGGGCGGGATATAACACCGCAAAAAGAATACGAGCTATTGCTGAAAAAAAGTGAACAACGTTATAAAAGCATTTTCAGGAATAACTCTTCCACGATGTTGGTAATTGACCCGGAGAGCAAAGTAATCATAGACTGCAGTAACCAGGCTACGGAATTTTATGGCTACCCGCGAAACGAACTCATAGGAAAGTCGATTTCGAATATCAATAGTTCCCCTCCCGAAGAAATTGCAGAAAAAATACAATTGTCCCTTGAAAGCCGGAAAGGTTACTTCGAATTTGTGCATCAGCTGGCAGATGGAAGCCTGCGAAATGTGGAAGTCTATTCCGGCCCAGTTGAAATTGATGGGAAGAATATGCTCTACTCGATTGTACATGACACCACGGAGAAAACTAAAATACAGAAAGAACTGCTTGAAAGTGAACAACGATACCGTGCCATTTTTGATCTTAGTGCAGATGGTATCTTTCTGGTTCAGGATCATAAAATAGTGGAATGCAATAAGCGTTTTCTTAAAATAATGGGTTATGAAAAAGAGGAAGATATTCTTGGTAAAAAACCTTATATCCTCTCCCCGGAAAAGCAACCGGATCATAAGGAATCGGCTGCAAGAGGAAAAGAAATTGTCCAGGAAGTTTTAAAAAAGGGCTATTTACGCTTTACATGGACCCATCAAAGAAAAGATGGAAAAAATGTAGAAACAGAAATTGCACTTACTCGCTTCCAGTTAAAAGGGAAAACCTCCATTTTGGCAGTCCTGCATGACATTTCCGAAATTATGCATTACCAGCTTAAGCTAAAAGAGAAAAACGAAGAAATAGCTTCCCAGAATGAAGAATACCAGGTGATCAACGAGGAGCTGAATGAAATGAACCAGAAGCTATCCGAGACTTATGCAAAAATGGAAATAAGTGAGCGAAAATTTCGTCTTGCTTTCAAGACCAGTCCGGATGCTGTAACTATTAATCGATTAACAGATGGCGTTTATGTTGATATCAATGAGGGATTCACAAATATCACAGGTTTTACAACAAAAGATGTCATAGGCAAATCGTCCATGGATAAATCCATTGATATATGGGCAAACCCCAATGACAGGAAGAAGCTAATTGAATCGCTTCAGAAAAAAGGGTATTGCCATCATTTAAAAGCTCAATTCCGAAAGAAAAATGGAGCGATCATTATAGGAACCATGTCGGCCAGCATTATTGAACTTGAGGGAATTCCTCATATTATAAGCATCAGCAGGGACATTACGCAGGTAGAAAAAGCCCGGGAAGCATTGATTAAAAGCGAAGAACGCTTCAGAAATTTAACTGCTCAACTTCCCATTGGGATCTACAGAACCAACGAAAAAGGTGATATTTTATATTGCAATCCTTCATTGGTTCGAATTCTTGGTTTCAAATCGGAAAACGAATTTAAACGTATCAATATTAATGAGTTGTTCTATAAGCCCAACAACAGATCCGAAATGCTAAAAACCTGGATAGAAGAGAAAGTTTTTGTCAATGAAATGGAGATGAAGAAAAAGAATGGCTCCAAAATCTGGGTAAGGGACACCGGCAGGGCTGTATTTGATAAAAATAACAAATTCCTCTATTTCGATGGAACGCTGGAAGACATTAGTTCCAGGAAAAAAGCTGAGAAAGATTTGATAAAGGCGAAAGAAAAAGCAGAAGAATCGGACCGGTTGAAATCGGCCTTTTTGGCCAACATGTCGCACGAAATCAGAACTCCCATGAATGGAATTATCGGATTTACGCAGCTTATGTTAGACAAAAAGCTGAATGAAGAAAAACAGAAAAAATATCTTCAAATAATTGACAACCGCTCCAAACATCTACTGAATATTATTAATGATATTATAGACATTTCGAGAATCGAAGCCAATCAAATGCAGATTAATAAAGAGCTGTTTCATGTTAATGATTTGCTATTTGAAATCTACGATTTCTATAAAACCCAGGTGGACCGGGAAGAAAAGAGAGTGGATATTGAGCTGGACATGCCGGAAAAGATACAATTGTCCAGCGACGCTATCCGGATCAAGCAAATTCTAACCAATTTGATTAGTAATGCACTAAAATTTACAGAAGAAGGCTACGTGAGGTTTGGATTTGCCAGGGATAAAGAATTTCTAAAGTTTTATGTAAAAGATACAGGTCTGGGTATCCCCAATAAGGCCCTGTCAAATGTTTTTAAACGCTTCAGGCAGGTCGATGATTCCAGTACACGCAAGTTTGGTGGTACGGGATTGGGCCTGTCTATCAGTAAAAGCCTTACCGAATTACTGGGTGGTGAAATTGGTGTTGAATCCAAAGAAGGCGAAGGGAGCACATTTTGGTTTACCATTCCTTTAGAGAATGAGGAAAATGATAAACCAGCCGGTAAAAGCAAGATGAATGGCACGCCCGATTTAACTGGAAAAACGGTTCTAATTGTGGAGGACGATCCGATAAGTCGCAGCTTCTTCCAGGATCTGCTTGAGGAAACAGATGCCACCATTAGAACAGCAGAGAATGGTGAGAATGCATTAAAATATCTAAAAGGGAATCCAGCACCCGATATGGTATTACTTGATATTCAAATGCCCGGGATAAGCGGTTATGAAGTAGTAAAAGAGATTAGAAAGAAATACAAGGACCTTCCGGTTGTTGCACAAACAGCCCATGCACTTAGTAGTGAAAAGAAAAAAATTGCCGAAGCAGGTTTTGACGACTACATCACGAAACCGATTGATATAAAATTGTTATTTAGCACACTTTCTAAATACCTGATAAAAAAACAATAACTGTCCAAAAAGACTTATTTACGTCATCCTTAACTTGTTTCAGGATCGCTAACAGACAGGAAAATAAGTCGAACAGATTCTGAAATAAATTCAGAATGACATCATTTGGAACTTTTTGGACAGCCCCATTCACTTATTTAGGTTCCAAATCAATCTAAATCATTGCTTTGATCTTGTCCCATCGTGCTGTATCCATTTTCGATCCGATGACTTCTATGACATTTCCGGCCAGTATGGTACCAATACGACCACATTCGTCTAATGGTTTATCATGAACCAAACCATAAAAGAAACCGGAAGCATACAAATCGCCTGCACCTGTAGTGTCAACAGGCTTCGCTTCAATAGAAGGCACATTAAAAATATCCTGTCCTTTTTGAATAAGCGACCCCTTCTTTCCTACTTTCACGACGGCAATCTCCACTTCTTTGGCAATCTCGCCCAGGGCTTCGGCTGGTTCTTTCCCGGTAAAAG
>CAYVSF010000228.1:0-5526 GCA_964453775.1 uncultured Bacteroidales bacterium | reverse complement strand
ATGTCATTTTACGATTACGAAGCTCAGAAGCTGAACGGAGATAAAATAAAAATGAAAGAGTTCGAAGGGAAGACCCTGGTGGTAGTGAATACAGCCAGTAAATGCGGACTTACCCCACAATATAAAGGCCTTGAAAATCTTTATGAGAAGTACAAAGATGATGGACTAGTGATACTGGGATTTCCCTGCAATCAATTTGCCAACCAGGAGCCCGGAGATGAAAAGTCCATCGCAGAAGGGTGTGTCCTCAATTACGGGGTTACTTTCCCCATGTTTAAAAAAATAGATGTGAACGGGAAAAACGCCCATCCCATCTACAAGTACCTAAAAAAGGAACTGAAGGGCACTTTTGGAGGCAAAATAAAATGGAATTTTACCAAATTTCTCATCGATGAAAACGGAAACCCGGTGAAACGATTTAGTCCGTCTACAAAGCCGGAAAAAATTGACTCGTATTTAGAAAACATGCTCAATTAAATGCAATTGAATTGAAAAAATCCTTTTATGTATCTCATAAATCTTTAAGATCATGAATTACGACCAGCTAAAACTCGAAAATCAAATATGTTTCCCTGTATATGCAGCATCCAGGTTAATTACGAGGGAGTATCAACCCTTCCTGGAAAAGCTGGGAATTACCTATCCCCAGTATTTGGTGTTAATGGTCTTATGGGAACACGATGGCATTTCTGTGAATGAGATTGCCAAAAAGCTAATTCTGAATACCAACACTCTGACTCCTTTGCTTAAACGTATGGAAAATCAAGACATTATCACACGCAAACGCGCAGAAGAAGACGAGCGAAAGGTGTTGATTCATCTTACAAAAAAGGGAAAGGAGATGCGTGTAGCAGCAGCGTCTATTCCGGAAGGATTGCTTGGAAAAATCGATAATAAGCAATTTGATTTAAACCAATTAGTCGAACTCAGAGAAATATTAAACAGTCTGATTGACCAATTAAAATAACAGCAGAAAATTTAATACAATTACAACAGCTCGAAGAGCAGGCTTCATTCATAAGAAGCCTGCTCTTTTGTTTTTCTCCGTGACACCAAATTTATTTATCTTTATTCTGAAGATACTAAAAATGCAAATACTCAGTTATATAACCATTATCTGATGTACAATTTCAACACTCAAAACCATGATGAAACAATTCTTCCTGTTCAGTCTACTAATCTTTATAAGCTGTTTCTCCTTAAATGCACAAATTGTTAAGGGTTCTGTCATTGATTCAAAAACCGGAAATCCACTTGCTTATGCCAGCATCGGTATACTCAAAACGCCATATGGAACTGTTGCTGATGAAAAAGGCCGGTTTGCCTTTGAAAGCAACGGACAGGAGGCTTCGTCTATCGTTCGGGTTTCCATGATAGGTTACAAACCTCAGCAATACATCTTAAATGAGCTGCTTCAAAATGAAGAGACCATGATTCGTCTGCAAAAAACAATGTACGAAATTCCGGAAGTGAAAGTGCACCCAAAAAAAGAACATAAAATTGGTGCAACCAGGCATCATATTTCCGCCGGCTGGAGTGGATGGGGAGGATTTGTTTACAAAAGGGGATATGAAATGGGAATTAAGCTATCCCCTGGAAGTGAACCGGTTAAAATAAAAAAGCTTCATATCAAGTACCACCGGCAATCCTTTGATACAAGTTTTTACAGGTTGCATATAAGAGCTATTGAAGATACCATTATCGGAAAGGAACTGCTGACAGAAAATATCATTCTCCCGGTCAGTGTCGAATCTGGCTGGGCAGAAATAGACCTGGAGAACTACAATATTTTTGTAAGGGGTGATGTGGGTCTCACTCTTGAATGGCTAAAAGTAAGTGGGAATAATGAGGATCGGGCCATGAAAGTTAACCAGCGCTTACAAAAAGCTTACATCTTATTCAAAAACAACAAAAAGCACCATGGACTTTACCGCTGGGGTACCGAAGCAAAATGGAACTACAACCGGGAGAACGCACCGTGCATCTATGTGACTGTATTGAAATAAAAAACATTGGGCTCAAGCGGCTATTACAAATAGCCGTTAAGATCATTGTCTTCCTATCTATTTTTTAGTAATTTTATAGTAAACAACCCAAAGTAACAACTATCATGTCTAAAATTGCCATATCCAACTGGCTATTATATAACTTTCTCGTCGCTTTTTCCTTTTACTGGACAGCCAACCTCTTATTATGGTTTCCCTGGAGTATTAATGCAGTACTGGGGATGACAATCATGCTCACTGTTGGGCCCTTCCTTTGGGCCTGGGGCGTTTATATGTGTCTGGTGCGTTTTCCCGGTAGGAAAGTTATAGAAGCCGTAGCTATCAATGCCCTCATTTTTCTCGTTGTTGCAGCAGCTTTCGACCTTGTATTTTATGGGTTTATACGCAATGCCATGGAAGAACTCTACCATCCCACCACCTTCTATGCCTATGCTTTTTTAATCGTTCTCCCGGCAGCAGAAGGTTTTATTTTCAGAAAGAAATTTAAGCGGGAGGGCAAACCTGTAAGAATGCACGATATGCTCTATATTTCTTTGATGGGTCTGGTGAGTCTTGCCCTGCTTATTATCATTATTAAGTTTAATATTACCATTTAGCAGGAAAAACTTCTTCCTATTGCAAAACTACCTTCAAAATAATTTAGGTATATTAAATTTTAAAAGAAAAACAAAACTGTTTATGCTGTTATTTAAATGGATGAATCAGTTGGCTGCAAACCATTACGATACTAATAAAATATAAAAATGAAAATGAATAAATGGATTCCATTTTGTTTGCTCTGTTTCTTCAGTTTTGAAGCAAAATCGCAAAGCATAGATTATTATACTGCAGATTTGATTGCCACACAGATTCCGGACAGTTTGACTTACAGTACAAATGATATTGCCTATTATATTGGTTCCAAAATGAGATCCCCCGAAAAGAGATTACGATCTGTATTCACATGGATTACCTCAACTATTCGCTATAATACGGAAAACATTTACCCCCTTAACAGAAATAATTATTCAAGGGAGCGAATTGTTAGTACGCTGCTTTATAGAAAAGGAATTTGTTTTGATTTTGCCTTCTTATTTAAAGACCTCTCTGAAAAACTGGGTATAAAAACCTTTATAGTTTACGGATATACCAAAAGAGGCAGAAGAATCAGCACGACTCCTCATGCCTGGTGCATATCTTTGATTGATTCATCCTGGTACATGACAGATCCCACATGGGGCGCAGGATATGTACAAGACAGCCGTTTTGTTCACAAGGCCAATGAGAACTACTTCCTGGTGGATCCTGAAAAATTCATACGAACACATATTCCATTTGATCCCATTTGGCAATGCTTAAATTATCCTGTTACAAAAAGCGATTTCAAGTCAAGAATTCCTAAAGCAAAAAAGGAAACCCTCTTTTTTGATTATAAAGATTCAATTAAAGTATATGAAGCTCATACAGAAATTCAGCAGCTCACTCACGCTATAAGAAGAATTGAAAACAATGGGATTACCTGTTATCTGGATTATGACCAGCTTCATCACTATAAAATTGATCTGGATCGTATTCTTGAAAAACAGAGGAAAGAACACTTCTTTACAGCAATAAAACATTATAACAAAGCTATCTTTCTGTTTAATGAATATACCGACTACAAAAACAAATATTATCTTCCCTATAAAAGTGATCAAGAGATAGAAGAACAATTGAATCAAATTGATACTGTATTAAATACATCACTTACATCTCTCAACCTGATAAAGTCTCCTGATAACATATTAGCGACGAACATTAAGCAATTAAAAGATCTATTGGAGCAAGCTTTCTCTGATTTAAAATTTCAGAAAAGCCATTTGGAAAAATACTTAAAGACAGCAAAACAATACAGAGAAAATCTTTCGCGAGATACAGGAAAATATTAATCGAATAAAAAAACCTACAATAGCGGACTAAAAAGCCGGGCAATACTGCTTCTCAGTATTTTCCACCTTGAACGTTGTTCCCATTCCTCAAGCAAAATTTTTTGGCTGTTATTCAAATCTTCCTTAAAAATAGCCGTCAAAGCTTTGGTGGTATCTTCATTATAAATTAAGGCGTTCACCTCAAAATTCAAACTGAAGCTGCGGTAATCCAAATTGGCAGTTCCCACGGAGGATAGGATACCATCTACCACCGTCATTTTACTATGAATAAACCCTTTGGTATAGAAATAGACCTTAATGCCCGCGACAAGCAATTCGCGAATAAAGGAAAGACTGGCGTAGTGTACGATAAAGGCATCGCTCTTGCGTGGAATGATTATTCGCACATCGACTCCTGCCAGTGCAGCTGTTTTGAGGGCCGTAAGAATCGATGAATTAGGCAAAAGATAAGGTGTTGTGATATAGATGTACTTACGAGCTGTCGCAATTGCAGAAAAATAGGTATGCATAATGCCTGCCCAGTTGCTATCCGGACCGCTGGAAACAATTTGCACAATGCCTTGCCCATTCTGATGCGTTTTTGGAAAGTAGGCGTCATCTCCTCCGGGTAATTGCCGTGTTATAAAATACCAGTCGGTTAAAAACACAGTCTGTAGCGAATGCACAGCATCTCCTCTTAGTCTTAAATGAAGATCACGCCAGGGACCTAAAGCTTCAGTTCCATAAATATAACGATCGGCAATATTTATACCGCCCACATAGCCTGTCTTACCATCCACAACAACAATCTTGCGGTGGTTCCGATAGTTAATTTTGCTCGTAAGCAGCGGAAATCTTACTTTCATAAACAACTCTGCTTCGACCCCATTCTCAAGCAATTGCTTTAAATAACTCCGCTTAAAATGCCAACTTCCCACATGATCCATAATTAGGCGCACCTTTACCCCTTCTTTAGCCTTTTCCATTAGTATACCAGCAATCCTTCTTCCTATTTCATCATCATCAAAAATGTAATATTCCAAATGAATGTGGTGTTTTGCAGCTTCCAGATCCCGAATCAGGGCATCAAATTTCTCCTGTCCGTTATTCATTATATCAACCTTATTGTTCCTGGATAAAATCGACTTGCTGTTATTCAACAACAACTTCATAATGTGCTGCTTTTTATATGCAGCCTTATCTTTTATAATATGGGGACTCTCCAGGTACTCCAGCTGTTGAAATCGCATCTTTTCTATTTGTCGAAAGTCTTCCAGTCCTTTTCGGGAGAAAATCTTCTTTTTACGATAATTCTGTCCGAAAAAGAAATAAAGCACAATACCGCCTACCGGAATAAAAACAAGCATAAGAACCCAAGCCAGTGATCTTACAGGACTTTTATCATCCGTGATGACCCAAAAAAGAATTACTGCCACAAAGAGAGTATATAAAATATAAGCGGCAAGGTAGATATGAGGAAGTAAATTTGTCATTGCAAAATTTAACAAGCGGTCTAAACTTATTTACAAATATATAATTATCCCTTCTGTTTAAAAAACATCTTTATCGTATACTTATAGGAATTAAGCAAGCAGAAAATAATAGCTTTCCTTAATACGAATCTTATAGAAAAC
>CAYVSF010000227.1:0-5535 GCA_964453775.1 uncultured Bacteroidales bacterium | reverse complement strand
TAATTTGCACCTGTCTGCTGCAGCATATCTGACATCAAATCTTTTTCCTTATTGGTTTTTTTCAGCATGTAATAAAAAGTGTTAACTAAGGTCTCGTTCAGGGCATTTTCGCTGGAAAGAATGTTATACATTTTAATTAAACAATCGTCGAAGTGCATTTCCAATTTCAACAATTCTTCCATACTGATATCTGAAGAGGTATTCAGTCCTTCAAAACAGGCTTTTATCTGATTGGACAATCGTTCGCATGGGAATATCAGCCAGGAATTCATCACTTCGGCTATCTTTTTATGCTTGGAAAGATAGGCTTCACGCTCTTTTTCATGCTCAAATAAATCATTAAGCAGTTTCTTCTTTTTAGGATCGGTTACTTTTTCATTGATATGCTTGTACAATTCTGCCACCTGCTGGTGATAGGACTGTATTTTACCGATGATTTTGCTTTTTTTCTGATACATGGCTATGTTCTTTTCGTTGATGAATCCGGTTAATTGCACGAATACTTTTACTTTTATACTACTCTATAAAACTACCAAGAAATCAGGAATAAATGCGTTATATAAGCCTTTGCTCACTCAAAATAAAAATTGATATTGCTCAATTTTTTACTTGAGAAAAACTAAAAAATAGATTGGTTAAATGGATTTTAGGGAAATAATTAGCCTTTACGATTGATTTCTTCCAGGCGATCCAGATTTTTAAGATGGATTTTCTTGCCCTTCATTTCAATAATGCCTTCATTTTTAAACTCGGAGAGTATGCGAACGACACTTTCCATAGACATTCCAGATAGCTCGGCCAAATCTTTTCGGCTAATATGCGCAAAAACATCAAAGCCGTTGAACTCCTCGCGGTTCAGGTAAAGTAGTGTATTGGCAAGCTTCCCATTGAGCTGCCGCAGTCCCAGGTTGAGACATTTGGAAAGCATGGTGTTGTAACTGTTGCAGTACCAGCCAGACAGTTCTCGTGCAAAATTACAGCAGTCCGTAACCAGCTTTTTTATCGATTCCCGCTCTATGGAACATACGGTGGTTTCGGTTAAGGCGGCAGCAGAAAAATAGTAAGTGTCATCGCCGAAGAGGGAACTTAAACCTAAAAAGTCTTTGGACTTTAAAATTTTGATGATAATGTTTTTATCCGGGCCTTCAATATAGACTTTCACCAGACCGTCGATGACATAGAGCACGTGACTTACCTGTGTGCCCTCTTTGATAATGGTTTCTCCCTTACTGTAAGTGATATGGCTCTTCTCAAGCTTGTAGAAATCATCAATTTTCTTGATGCGCTGAATAAAACAAGCCGAGCGAACTTTACAATCTTCACAGTTTGTTTTATGCAGGTACCTGTCCATAGAGGTAAATAAGTTAAATTCAAGCCGGGTATTCTTCCAGGCTTCTTCCTTATAAAAATACAGTTAAATTTTGAAAAAAACCAACAGTTATACAACAGGTGCGACTATCCTATATCAACCCAAACCTTAATCATACACCATCTCCAGTTGCAACTGGCCAAATTCTTCCTGCGAGGCGACAGATCGTTCCAGGCATTTTTTCCATTGCCCTTCCTTCAACTCAAACACTTCCACCACTGATGGAAATACCAGCGAATACAGCCGAACCCCATTCTCATACGGATCAGACACTTTCTGCTTAATTTTAAAGGCATAACAGGGATAGGCATTAAAATCGTTTTCTACGGCATCAAAGACATAGGCCTTGAGCGATTTTTCTTCTATTTTAGCGCGCTTCCGGTAGCGTTTCGAAGGTACCCAAAGCAAAAGATACCGATCCCTGGCAAGAATACTAGCTTTGGGAAAAGCCTGTGCTTTTTTCATATTTCGCCCAAAATAGTGGATTTCGCCAATAAAGGTTTCAACCGTATCATATGCTTTAACAATTTGCAAATCAGGGTGTATATCCTGTGCTGAAGCTGTTGTGGAGACGAAAATCAGGAAAAGAAATGAAAAAAAACGAATTGCTTTCATCCTTGGTTCTATTTTGAGTGTTATTACAATCATTAAAAACGTCCTGTCTGCTAATATATTTTAATTGCTTTCCATTAAATGAATTAATGCACTTAAAACTACATAAAAACAGCATAAAAAAAAAGGTTCAAAAACACTTCGTTTCCAAAGTATAAATGAACCTTTTATTATTTAATGCCTACCTCAGTGTTTCTGCAATAAATTACGAAAAATAAACCAGACAATCGCTGAAAACAGCAACAAACCAAATCCATACATTACACTAAGCAGCGATACCTTTAAGCCGCCAGCAATCAGAAACTGGGCCACCTCTCCCTGTGCTTCAATAACATTCAGAATTTGGAAAAACCCGATGATCTGGCCAAAAAGACCAAACAGAAACGCGAAGGTTCCGAAAAATAAAATAAATGAATTCGTCTTTTTTAGTTTCTCCAAATCGCCTTTTCCGAAAAAATAATTCAAGCTGATTTTTACGGTTAAAAAAAACACGACAACCCACATGATATAAATAGGAAGCATAAAATAAATACCAACATCAATTAAATGTTTTACAATCATATTTTTTTTTTTGATGAATACTGGTTCAATTTTATGACCAATTCATCAGGATAAAAAATGATTTATGCCAAGGTACAAGAATATCCCCCGAATAGCAAAAAAGCACTTCTAATGGTCTGTTTTTCCATTAAGGGTGGATCTTGTGTTGTTTACATAAAATCCCCGATCTGGTAATTAACAGGAAAAGATTATCACTATCTTTGATTGGCAGATGAAAGCAAACAGCATATACAACCTGGTACTAAAAGGCAATAATTGCTTCGCACAACTGGCTTACTGGCTAATTGCCGCCGGCTTATTATTCTTTGTTTTCAGCAACAGGGGTTACAATGCTTCGTTTCGCTTAATACTGGTTACTATGATTGTATTTTTCAGCTATATAGCCAGCTATTTCATCAACTATTACCTGATTCCGAACTACCTCTTTAAAGCAAAGTTCCGGATGTTTGGCTATATCACCCTGGGTATTTTTGTCACACTTCTCTGGTTGATACTATATGCCTCCATTTTAATGGTTGTTTTCAATGCCTATAGCGAATCAGATCTGATGGTTCCCCAAAAAGAAGATATTCTGATTTTAGTCTCCGGAACCTATCTAATCATTCTTTTTGCGGCAGTCATTCATTTTATCAAAGAATCTTACAAAAGGTTAATCGATAAAAATAAGCTGGAAAAAGAGAAACAATTGGCGGAAATCAAATTAAAAGAAGCCCATATGCAGTTGCTGCAGGGACAGCTGCATCCGCATTTTATCTTTAACATGCTCAACAACCTGTATGGACTGATAAATGAAGATACGGCCAATTCAAGAAAGCTCATCATCAAACTTTCGGAATTGCTGGATTACATGCTGTATGAGTGCAACCAGGAAAAAGTAAAGCTTTCTGACGAAATTCACTTTATAGAAAATTACATTGAGCTGGAACGCATACGCCACGATGAGCATTTTCCGGTGCAATGGTACTTCCCTGAAAACATTGGAAATGTTAAGATTGCTCCCCTGGTATTGTTCCCTTTTGTGGAGAATGCGTTTAAACATGGCCTGAAAAACCCCGGACAGGACACGATTCGAATGGAGATGCAAGTGCGAGAAGAAATGCTGGTTTTTAAAATTCAAAACAGCATTTCTGTCCACCATGAAAAATCAATCAACAAAGAGGAACAAAAAGGAATTGGTCTGAAAAATATACGTGAACGTTTAGGATTACTTTATAACAACAAGCATAGCCTCCAAATACAGGAAGTGGAAAACAGCTATCGGGTATATCTTGAACTAAATCTGAAATAAATGGAAGGAAAGCATAGCTACAATTGTATCATTATCGATGACGAACCCATCGCCATCAGGGTTATTCAGGATCACCTCAAATCCTTTGATCAGATGAACTGCCTTGGTGGTTTTACCAAAGCTATGGAAGCCCTTCAATTCCTTCAAAAGGAGCGCGTAGATTTGATTTTTCTGGACATCAATATGCCGACCATATCGGGCATCGATCTGCTTAAATCGCTTCCCTACCCGCCCAAAATTATTTTTACCACAGCATACAGAAACTACGCAGCGGAAGCCTTTGATTTGGATGCCATCGATTACCTGGTAAAACCCATTTCATTTGAGCGCTTTCTCAAGGCCATGCAAAAGTTTTTTGCACAAATAGAGCAAGCTATAAATTCAAGCGAAGAAACAGCAGACCAGGAATATCTGGTTTTGAAATCCGACAAGAAAAACCACAAGATTCCCTTAATTGAACTGCTTTACATTGAAGGCCTGGATAATTACATACGTGTACAAACCACCGAAAAAACCATCATCTGCTATGAAAAGCTTTCGGCCATGGAGAAAAAGCTGCCTTTTCCCCGGTTTATGCGAATTCATCGATCCTGCATCGCCAATTTAGACCGGGTGGATGTTTTTACCTCGGCTCATGTGGAAATAGGAGGAAAAAGCTTAAGCATTGGCAGGAGCTACAAAAAGGAAGTAACCAAACAATTGAACCCCAAAAAGTAAGCTACTGCAATCTCATCAACTACTCCCTAAAGTTGTACCGTATTCCCCATGCACTTTGCAAAATCATATCATTGTTAAAATCGATGCTGGGTTGCAATTCAATATGGAGTGAGAATTTTCTAAAATTTTCCAGTGGAATGAATTGCACCCCGGCAGGAAATACTAAACCAGTAAAGACATTCACATTCCCTCCGGCACCTAAATAGATTTGATGCCTTTCTTTCTGCACAAGATTGAAATTGACGATCAATTCCGGGGTAATATCATTTAGAACGGTGTTGCTATAGAGCCGTAGCTCACTCCAGAAGCGATCGGTAAAATTGTAGGCTACCCCGATTTTCGAAAGCGATGAATTGTAATAGGATACACTCAATTGTGCAGAAGAGGTTTTCGTAAATAGTGCTAAACATAAAAAAAACAGTAGTGCTTTCGGTATAAGTTTCATTATAGCAATATTTTAGGTTAATACTTATCGGTGTTTAGAATTATACCATCTAATAATGGCAATAAATATAGTAAAAATCATAGATGCATTTTACAATTTGACTGTATGCAGTATAAAACTGCTTAGTCATTTTTGCTTAAACCGCTCTGAAAAGCGATCCGCTTCCTTCTGTACTTTTGCCTTCACTCACAAATCCGATTGCGAATTTTTCCCCTGTTCGACAGGTAATTAGACGTATACAAATGCCCTACTTCTTCATAAACAACAAGTTCACATACAATCACCTCCTTCTACATGGCATTCATAAAGTATTCTGAACAATATTATGGTGTGACCGTATTTTCATGAGCTCGTAAAATGAGTATTAGCTGTGAGCCTTGCTTATATGCTCCAAAGGATTTAACAAAATTTGATTGTCGTATTCAAATCTATT
This sequence comes from uncultured Bacteroidales bacterium, assembly GCA_964453775.1. GTDB lineage: Bacteria > Bacteroidota > Bacteroidia > Bacteroidales > UBA12077 > CAYVSF01. The sequence goes on along the minus strand of CAYVSF010000227.1, from coordinate 110 downwards.
ATTTTCCAATCAAAATAAATGGCGACCAGTAAAACGGATGCGCATAAGTGCCTTTATCAATCATTTTAAGTTTTGCTTGTTGCAATGCCTTAGAAAATTCCGAATTATCC